>NZ_JBKHHI010000004.1:0-58000 GCF_046539235.1 Coleofasciculus sp. | reverse complement strand
GGCGGGTTTAGTCACATTCGGGTGCAACCGAAACGATAATCGTGAAACCCGCCCCGATAAACCTGTGTCAGGGCGGGTTTAGTCACATTCGGGTGCAACCGAAACGATAATCGTGAAACCCGCCCCTACATAATCACACGCTATGGCTTCTGTCTTCTGCCTTTGGCTATATCTGGTATTTTGCCTCCTTGGGGTATAATTACCCACAATAAAATGCTCTGGCAGACAGAACATGTTAGAACCCGCAAACACAGTCAGCATCTTACAGAAACAGGCTGATCCTCAGACATTTTCTGCCGATCAGGTTATTTTTAAAGAAGGTGATCCGGCGAACTACATGTATGGCATCTTGGATGGAGAAGTCAACATCTCGGTCAATGGTAATATTGTGGAAACCATTGGCAAGGGTGAGGTGTTTGGTACAGGGACATTGATTGGAGTAGACGGTAGAACCTATAGCGCGATCGCGAAAACAGATTGTACTTTGGCATTTCTGGATCAGCAGCGATTCCTGTTTGCGGTTCAGGAAACACCCATGTTTGCCTTGAATGTGATGAAAAGTTATTCAGAACGCCTCGATCGCTTAACTCATAGTATTATGTCAGATTGAATCCCGTTGCCGGGATTCATTAATAGGAAACCTCAGCAAAGCTCGTTGCAAGGCTCCCAGAATCGATCGGTTTCAATCCCGTTGCCGGGATTCATTAATAGGAAACTTCTCCTTCCTTTCTTCCTCGCCAGTTTTATTATTATTTTGTTTCAATCCCGTTGCCGGGATTCATTAATAGGAAACATAAGTGCAATTGCTTCTAAATCAGTCATATTTTTGTTTCAATCCCGTTGCCGGGATTCATTAATAGGAAACCAATGATTGTTAGTGGTGGTCAAGACGGAATGATTGTTTCAATCCCGTTGCCGGGATTCATTAATAGGAAACAGAGGGTCTGCCACCTTCCCCCTTTTCTCTTAATAAAGTTTCAATCCCGTTGCCGGGATTCATTAATAGGAAACAACTGGGCTAAAGTTGGGCGGGATAGCCATTATTAATGTTTCAATCCCGTTGCCGGGATTCATTAATAGGAAACATGAAGCTTCACGACGTTTAATGGATAAGTGGTATGTTTCAATCCCGTTGCCGGGATTCATTAATAGGAAACTATTCGACTTTGGCTAATTTTACCGCCTACAGAACGTTTCAATCCCGTTGCCGGGATTCATTAATAGGAAACGCTTATGATGTGGTGAATGAAGCTTTCAGTGAGTAGTTTCAATCCCGTTGCCGGGATTCATTAATAGGAAACGCCGATTGACAACTCTGTCGTCATATTCGATTCATGTTTCAATCCCGTTGCCGGGATTCATTAATAGGAAACTTCTGGCTAAAACTGCTAATTCTGTTGTTGTGCTAGATGTTTCAATCCCGTTGCCGGGATTCATTAATAGGAAACATTTCACCAACTTCGCACTAGAACCGGGTGGTGTTGTTTCAATCCCGTTGCCGGGATTCATTAATAGGAAACCCCGCCCTCTGAAACCCTTTCTAGCCGGGACTCCCACAGCCAATTTTGACGGCAGACGGAATCCAGGAGCTGAAATGGACTTTTTGCTTTTTTCGCCCTTTCCAAAAAACGGCTGAAATCTTTAATTGTCAAGGTTCCTAGCGTTTTGACGGCAAACCGGGTTTTTCGCCCCCGCTTCGTCCCGTCAAAAATCCGCTTATTCACATCATAGAATGAGAGTCTGTTCTTGTCGAGGTTTTTCTGAGCCGTAGGTGATCGTTTTCCGTACCGCACCCGCATCCAGCACATAAATGCGTACCGAATCCTCCGCCGGCTTAATCAACCCTTCCACCCTCACCTTGAGTTTAGCAAACTGCATCCCCGTCAGAAAACACTCAAACACACTGTACTGCGTGCGCGTGCCATAGCCACAAAGCAGATCATGCAACCGCTTGCGCCGCTTATTCGCCGCCTTATTATCCGGCAAATCATAGACAATCAAATAAAATAACGTCTGGTTCTTCATCGAAGACTCAACGGTGGATACACCACCCCCTCCTGTAAATGACGACTCAATAGACGCGCCTGTAACTCCACCCCACGGCGATAAGTACATTGATACCCAAACACCGGATGCTTAAACTCCGAGGTCATCTTTCGTTCAAACGCCTCTAAAAAGGATTTTCGTCCCGTATCCGAAAGCCGATACGCCCCCAAACTCTCGGTAAAATCCTTGGGCTTTAACTGACGCCGACTCATCACCGACAACACCAAACTATCCGCAATTAACGGGCGAAATTCCTCCATTAAATCCAACACCAGCGCCGGTTGACCGCGAGTCGTTTCATGGAGATAGCCAATATAAGGATCTAACCCGGCAATATGTACCGCCGCTGTCACCTGTACCCGCAACAATCCATAGGCAAAACTCAACAACGCATTCACCGGATCAGTCGGCGGACGGCGATTTCGCCCCGTAAACGTCCATTCGTCTCCTAAAATCTCCGACCAATAACTAAAATACTCCCGCGCCGCTAACCCTTCAACCCCCCGCACTTGGTCAAGGGTTGTTTGTTCCTGAACCAACAACTTACGCTGCTTCAGGGGACTATTTTTCTGCCCATATCGATACAAAACATTATGCTGATTATGAATTTTCGTCGTAATAATCGCCTTGACTAATGCCAGCCGACGTGCATCATCGCGATGAACATCATATTGCGCCAATCTCAGTTGACCATTATGAGAATAACCGGGAAGCGCTGATCCTAAATACTTGCCAAAACAGGACAAATAATGCACCGGAATTCCCAATTCCAAGGCATACGTCAGCGCATCTCCCGTAATTTGCGGATTCCCCATCAACACCACCTGCTCCACCGTTTGAGCGGGTATGGATTGTTTTTTCCAGGCACCCTGGGGCTGTTTCAACGCCACCTTAAACGCCTCATAGGTTTTACTCAAAACTGCATCCGGTTGAGTCACATAAACAACAGACATAATTCCTCCTTATTTGTCATTTGTCATTGGTCATTTGTCATTTGTCATTTGTCATTCGTCATTCGTATGCTATTACCCAAAACCTCTATCGGTAGGGTGTGTTAGCGCAGCGTAACGCACCTTGATTATTACAAGTTCGTAGTCGGCACGAAGCGTGCCATAAGCGCTAAAGCGCTTACTACAAACGGTAGTTGGCACGAAGCGTGCCATAAGCGCTAAAGCGCTTACTACAAACGACTTAGCGCCGTAACTGTTTCATTTCCACGGGCAAACAAATACCCCGCAAACTACAATCTCGGCATTTTTTCCGATGGTCAATCGGTGCAGGTATCGCCCCCAAAATCGCCGCCTGTGCTGCTTTAATTCCCTCTTCTGTCGCTTGACGCAATTCCGGCGTAAACAGCACCCTTTCCCGGCGACGGTTCGCGTAGTAAAAAATTTCCCCCAAAGCAATCGTTCTCCCCGTGCGTTCTTCCAAACACAACGCCGCCCCACACAACTGAAAATGGTCATTCAAATGTCGAGCCATGCGCCCCTTCTTATACTCCAAGGGAATCAGCTCACCCTCCCGTTCTTCCACCGCATCAATCACACCATTAATCAACAGGCGATCGCTCCACACCCATTGTTGACGATACACTATAGTATCGCCCTCCTGACTCTCACCCTCCCGATCAATATTTCGATGCAAATGACGCCCCAAAATAATATGCTCATTATCCGCCATTTCCCCCAACTGATACTCCAGAAAAAAGCGACGCGGACAATATTCCCAAGCATTCAAATATGCCAACGGTAGATAATCTTGTTCATTCATCATCATTATTATTATTATTCATGATTATATAGGTGCATGGCATTGCCATGCCCTTACCCAGTTAAGGTGGGTGGGCAATGCCCACCCTACTGAATTTGTCCCATTCCCATCGATGTTTTCCGACCCACCCCGGAAAAAAAGGCAAAATGAGATAATATTGTTGCCACCTTAATTTGTTCCGGTTCCCGAAAGCGATACCGCACCCAACCTTGAGCGCCAATTTCCGCTCCCCCCTCCATCTTCAGGGCATAAGTTTTCAACTCATACGCCGCAACTAACCCTTGCCATTCCACCTCAGGAAACCTCAACTCCTCCGGTGCAAAACTATTCCAACGTCGCCACAAACTGCCAAACACCAGTTCCGGTAACGGAAAGGTTTGGATACCCTGACTCTGCTTAAAACTCGTCGGCGACAGAAACCTTAACTCAATGTCTTTACTCATTTGTGGCGTAGTTACCAAAAGCCGATAATCCGCCGCACTAACTAACCGATGGGTTCCCGGTAATGTATAAATCGTCCGCAGTACAAACGGAAACTTTGCCAACACCAACGGTTCGGTTCCCCAGGCTTCAATACCCGATAACAAAACAGGTAATAAACTGCCATCCAGCAAACCAATACGACAGTAAAAAGTATCCCCCGGTTTTACCCCGCCGCGACGACGATTTCCCAGTAAACCCGATAAACTCAACGGGGAGGCTTGGCTAACATGAATCTGATCAGCGATTTGAGGATTTCCCAGTTTTAACCAATTCATCACCATCGAATGCAGCGCCCGCGACAACGTAGCCGAGATATATCCCTTATCCGCCGCCGCTAATTCCACAACCACAGAATAAAGGGTTTCCGGTTTATCAGGCGGTAGCAACATAGCTGGCTCCATAATAAGCACCCCTAGGTAAACAAATAGACTCCGGTAGATGAGGAAACTGTCCGCGCAGTGATGTCCAATCTTCCGGCTTCGATTGCCAATAATCCCCTGTTAATTGTGCCTGACTGATTAAACTAACGGGCGGCATAACAATGCGGTTATACAGTAGTAGTCTAGTATCAGCTGTTAAATCCAATGGATTTAACGGATGTTGGCAACGATAGGTTCCCGACTGAACTGAAAGCACCGAATCCGGAATCTTGATCACATCAACTCGCACTTTTGCCGCCCATTTACCCAGCCGTATCCAGCGGGGAATTTTTACCCTGTCTGGGGCAATAATATAGGTGCGATATTCACTCCCAACTGCTAATTCCTTCGCCCGCCCATAATTAATCGGGTAATTTCGGTCTGCACCTTTATCGCCAAACTGTTTTGACTTGCCATAATAGGTGGTTTGTGCGGCTTTAAATGTATTCACTTGATAAGACCAATTTAGCGGCTGGGCGGGAAAAACATAAATTCCCGCTTGATTGAGATACAAGAGATTTTGCTCCGCATTAGTATCTAAATATCCGGGTTTTTGGGCGGCTTGTCCATGAAGGCGATAGGGTTGGGGAATATAGTCTACCTTAAATAGAGCATAACTGATTGCCCAATTATGCAAATACTTTTCCGTTTCATAGAGAATTCCCATCTCCCGCGTGGCAAAAAATAGGTTGTCGTGTAGTGTCAGGGTACAGTGATAGAGCGTCATTAATCATGTCCTTGAAATATGGGTAGGGTGTGTTAGTATGTTAGCTAATAGGTAATGCCCACCCTAGGGCTATCTGAATGTTCACCGTATGTAGCGCAAGTGAGTGTGAATTCTGTAGGGGCGGGTTTCACCACTATCTTTTCGGTTGCAACCTGATGTAACTAAACCCGCCCCGACTCAGGTTCACCTGATTATCCGCCATTAGGTTCGTAGAAGCGCTAAAGCGCTTACTACAAGCTATTTCTTACCCTTTTTTTTCAACGCCCCATAAGTTTCAGCGTAGGTTTGTGTTTGCTGATAAAGTGTTGTCATCATCGACAACAACTGAGCCTCATCTTGATAGAGAGAACCCACTTCATTGAGTAACTCTGCTAACTCAGCCCCCAAAATCACCTGACTTTTTCGCACCGGTTCATCATTGAGTAAAGTAGACATAACCTCCCTCGCTTTAACCTGCATCTCAGAAATCGGCGCATTAATATTCTCCTTTAAGCTATCATAAAGTGCCTGCGTAAAATGCAAATTGCTGAAAATTTCCCCATCACACAGCACAACCCCAACCAGGTAATTTTTCATCGTCCCCGTGCGCGATTCCTGGGCGCCATAACGCCGCGTTCGCAGTAGATTTCCCAGCACATAAATAAATCCTTGATATGTGGGATCACGCAAAGTTTCCACCGAGGGAAATGTCACTTCTGGCAAAACATGATCCAGTTCATTAATTGCACTCCGCATCTCACCCCCCTCACTCATGGTTCCCCCTTCAAAGGGCGCATTAAACGTAAAACTGCGATGGGATTGTTCATAAGAGGAGAGGGAGAAGGTTGAATCTGAATACACTTTAGAGCGTTCCGAACCACTATCGCCAATGGCAAACCCATAAATAATACAATCGGGGCATTTCTTACAGGAACCTTCACCATTATATTCACAGTGCTTTTGCTTTTCGTCACTATCAGCACTGGTTAAGTCTAATGAGCGCAGTAATTCTCGTCCGGTTAATCGTTCTGGCGTGGTTTGTTTCCGCTTAAACATAACCAAACGACTGATATAGTCACGGTTTACCAATCCCGCTTGGGTTCGGGCTGTATTCAGAATCCCATCGGTTTGAAATACCGGAAAGGATTGGCTGTGACGCAAGAGAATAAAGTGAACATATTTCCCAGAGGCTAAACGAGGGAAAGCGGGTTGAAATTGCGATTTTAAGCTATCTAAAATGCTCATAATGTCTCCTGAGTTGTGAGAGGAACGGTGCGTTACGCTGCGCTAACACACCCTACGAATAAAGGCTTGGCGTTAGTTCTCGTTTGGGGCAGATTTCTCTTGCAAAGCTAACCAACGATAGGCAAATTCAGCCCCAGATTTAATCCGATTGCGGTTTTCTTGCAGCAAGGCGCGATCATTCTTGTAACAATCACCGAGTAATTCGGTTACACAGGTACTCATAAAGGTACGAACTGCAATTAATTCACTGATCTCATCCTTGCGTAGTGGACGGTTATATCGTTCGCAACGTTTGAGAGCATCGGCAATTTGTCCAGCGCCTGTTTCGATGAGATACTCTGCATCTATCCAATGAGGACTATTCAGAATTACCTCTAAAGCAATAGAAATAGGTTTGAGAATTGAATGACTGGATTCCTTTGTGTAAACTTTACCCGATTCATCTTCACCCACTCGGTAAAACCTGCGATATTCACGTACCATTTTTTCGATTAGACTCATATATTTATCTCCAACTGACCAAATCTGGGCATAACTCCAATATCGTTCAACCTCTTCTGTCGTCGCGTCTCGTTTCTGTCGGCGTAACTGTTCATTTGCCAAGGCAAATATATTTAAAACATTGGTCATCACCTCCCTAACGGTGCCATTAAAAGCTTGCCAACGCGCATCTGGTTTATGACTGCGAGTCTCTAAATGTAAACTGTAGGCAATTAATAAGCGATTTAACGCCTGTTCTAATTCCTGTAAGCGTAAATCCGTGTTTAAGCCTAAAAGCGTCCAAAATTCTGCCATTCCATCTAATCGAACAGACTCTAGAAACTCCTTATCGCTAACATAAATGGGATCAGAACTAGGTGTGGCTACCACTTTTACACCCAGAACCACGGGTAAAAGTAAGGCTAAAAAAGCAGGTTCAATCCAAGCCTCCGTATAGGTTTTCCCCATGGTTTTTGTATACGTCATTGCCATAAAGGGTAGGTCTTGGGTTGAGTAGTGACTCCCATAACGTCCGGCTTTAGGTTCCTTGTCTTCGGTGAGTAAATCTTGTAGAACACGGAAATCCATTTCCGCTTCTCGCCATTGTTTCCGCACGTCCCAAAGGTTCACCTTTTTCAGCCGTTTCACTAATCGACCCATGGCTCTGGCGATTTGGGGAGAATAGACATAAGCGGGGAAAATATAGAGAAAGATTGGCTTTTTTTCCTCTAACTTTCCGGCGGGAACCGCCCAATACGCTTGTCGCAAAATCATCTCCAACGACCAAATCTTAGAAATGCCGCGCTTAATTCGTCGTCCGCCTAAGGCATTTTTATTGCTATACTGCTGGGGTTTAAATAAAACCACAGAATCAAACTGATCCTCGGCAGCAAATTCACCAGAACTTAAGGAGCAAATGGCTTGATTCTTGACCTTAGCTTCGACATAAGCAGTCAGTTCCTGTTCAAAGGGTACTAACGTTTTATCCCAACCCGACAGTTCAAAGTATTGTTTCAGGTAATCCTGAAAGACTTGGTAGGTTACACTGTCATGGTCAGGGAGTAAATGATTCTCCTGCGCCCAATTTGCTAAACTTGTGCCAAATTCCTGTAAAAACGCGGTCAATTCTGGTGAATTCGGATGGCGATTGAACTCGGTTTTCGCTATATAATTAGCTGCAACCTGATACCATCCATAATTGACGCCTCCTTTTTGGATTTTAGTTTGTTCTGGCGATAGATTCGATAGGGTTAATTGAGTTAATACCCAATTAATGTACACTTCTGAACCCGCAAAAAACTCTCTTTGAATAAGAATAATTAATTCTGCCAGTCGATCTGCCCATACATCAGCACCCCTCTCTAAAAAGGCTCGTTCTCCTTCCGGAAGAGAGAGTTTATCCAATCGTTTTGGGGTGGCGGGTTTCTTGATGTTTTTAACCGTCTGAATAATCACATCGGGAAGCAAATTAATCAGTTTATCTGGACGCAATAACTCTCGTGTCAGGGGAGCAATTTTCAGCCCTTTACCATCACGAATAAATCCCACATCCCCCTGACTAAACAGTTCCTCTAATCCTCTGACATTGCTGCTTTCATCACCTTGGAGAATCATTTCCCACACAATGCTTTGAATGTCCTCTAGAGTGGGAGAGTCCGACGCTTGAGGGGCGAGGTAAACGGTTCCTTGAGCAAAATAGAGAATCGGTTTCCAACCCTGTTGTTGAGCAAACTGATCAACAGCCTGATGAATTCGATTTGTCAGCAATCCCCGACAATCTCGCAGGCGATGGTAAACCAGCTTATAGTCGAAATCCAATCCCAAATCTGCCAAAAGTTCCTTTAAGCGATCGCCTCCTCGTTGGGTTACAATATCTCCAGGATCATTGAGGTGAACGGCTATATCTCCAAAAGCCAGTAAATCACACAAGCGATCGCGTTCGATAGCCGCTAATCTCAGACGCTGTTCCTGATTTTCCCAGTTCGACGCAATCCGGTTACTTCCCCGCTTCCGTTGGGTATTTTGGGCGAGGAAACAGATATCTACCTGATAGTCTTTCCACTCCTCCCAGAAGGCGGAAAAGTTGAGCAAGTTTCCCAAATTATGGCATTTCTGGACAATTTCTGTGGTTTGATGGGCGCCAGGAGAGGCTTCACCGCGATGATGATAATACTTATCATAGTCATGTAAGGTAAAACCTAAGCACAGTAAACGCTGTTCTATATCTGATAACGAATCCGGTAATTCTTTGCTGAGATTCCACGCCACCAGTAAACCATTGAGCACATGAACCAGTAAACTCTGATCCGCTTTATTGGCAAACTGAGGTTCTACTCCACCCAAGGCGGGAAGCAGGGCAAATTGTTGTTCTAATGCAGGTAAAATGGTGTCAATAAACTCTCGTACTATTGACGCTTCCTCTTCCTCGGAAAGGGTTTCAATGAGCAATCGTTGTAATAAGGTAGTCATTGGTCATTTGTCCTTTGTCATTAGTCATTGGTCATTAGTCATTGGTCATTTGTCCTTTGTCGGGTGCAAAATTTAAGTTGTAGGGTGTGTTAGCGAAGCGTAACGCACCAAAATTTAAATTGTAGTTGTAGGGTGTGTTAGCGAAATCGAAACCCACCGAGATTTAAAATGTAGGGTGCGACGACACCATCCCAAACTCAACCAAAAATATAAGGTTTAGTCCGTTGACACCGCTTCAGTTTCCACTTCAACGCTTCTAACAGCAAAGCATCCTGATTAAACGCACAGGCGTAAGACTCATCATCAGCATCAGTCAGTTGATACAAGCCAAAATTAGGACTGAGGTAGAGACGATTTCTCACATCCCAAATCGTCGGATGTTGGCGAGACAAAGGAACCAAAAATGCTAAGAGTTTCTGGCGACTAATTTGTTGATTCAGGGGCGAACGTTGGGGATGTCCTTCGATACTCACCCCATCAATCCGGGTTAAAGTACATAAAGTTAGCTCATCTGTACCCCACTCACAATCTAATTCAATATCATATCTTTGGTCTGACCAAGATTGGATTTTTAGGTAAACTTGAATATAGCGTTCAGGAAATTCCGTTTCCGCGCGATCGCGTTTCGCCGCTTCCTCTAGAAAAGCTTGGCGTTTCATCACTTCAACCGCTGCATAAGGAAGCAGTAGCAGCAAATCATAGGTATAAAACCGCGAATATTCCGGTTCCCAAACCGCCGCTTGTAAATCAGAACTCCCACGAAACCGGAGTAATTCCTCCTGAATCGCTTGACCTGTTTTATCCTTCCCTAAACCACACCAATGACCCCGCTTTTTATCCAGTTGTTCACCATACACCTGACGCAGATCCTGAATAATGCGATCGCGCCATGCTTGAGTTACCGCTAGCCGTTCCCCTCGTTCTCGTTTATTGGCGATTTTTGCCCCACTAATACTAAATAGCATTCCCTGTGCTTGTAACGCCCCCCAATAGCGGCGATACTGTTCATACTCCTGGGGAGGATTAAAGACTTGCTCAATGATTTCTTCTCGAAACTGAGTCCGATCAACGGTTTCTCCTGAAACTAAAATATTTTGCAACTGAGGAACAATCCAACGCATCCACCCCGGAATTAAGGCAAAGGCTTTATAATAAGTAAATCCTTTGTGACGACCCAAACGACCTAAGCGTTGAATAAATGTCGCCGAATCACTGGCTTCAAAAATCAGCAGGTGAATATCAAAATCGACGCCCACATCAACGGCGGATGTTGCCACAATTAAGACGGGTTGTTCCGAATGTTCTAATTCCTGGCGTGTGATTTCCCGTTCCGGTTGGTCAACTCGACCACTAATTTCTTTAACAACAACTTCATCCCCGAATAAGTTCTGGAGTTGACGCACCACCTGATTCACCAATGCGACTGAATTGAGAATAATTAACCCTCGTCCTCGCGTTTCACCTTGAAGAAGGCTTTTAATCACCTGGATTTGCTCGGTTAACCACTTCAAAGCATCGGTATCTTTGAGTTCAACAAATTCCAGTTCCACAGGTTGAGCAATTTGGCAATATCCCTGACAATTTTCACTCCTGTAATGTCCCGATAGTTCCTGAACCCGGAAACCCGCCTGCTTAAGCTGGGTAATAAAGTTAGGTTTCGGCGTAGCTGAGGTAAATAGAACCTTAAGTGGACTATTCCTTTGCCGAGTCTGGCGAATTAAGATTAAACTATTCAGGATAGCCGTTTCCTGATGTTCTCGGAAAATGTGAAACTCATCACACAGATAAAGATGGGGATACTGGGCTAAGGCATAAGGAAGCAATCCTGGCTCAGTTGCGGGGTTATAATACCGAAAATGTAGGATTAAGTGAAAGATATCTGGATTCGTCAGGATAAAATGAGAGCGTTTGAGCGATCGCAAGAGTTCCTTAAATTTATTTCCCTTCTGTGCTTGTTCGACTCGCTTGGCTAATTCTTTCCCATACAGGCTATCAATCCGTTTGTTATGAGCGGACGTAAACCAGCGCAGATAGTTCGTTTTAATCTGATTCTCTTGATCGGCAATCAGTTCAATGGTTGGGTATAATGCAACCATACGAAATTGGGGATTCAGCAAGCCGAGTAAGTAAGCGGCGAGGGATTTTCCGCCTCCTGTTGCACTTTTATTAAAGATAATATCGACTTGATCACAGAGTAACTGGGCATAAGTCTGGGCTTGATGCCAGAATAGAGGACAAGTTTGACCATGGCGTGGCTGCAACACAGAGGCGGAGGTTTGCGATTCGACAACTCGACAAGCGCGATCGCATCCCAGTGGACAATTCCCCACCCCAGGATTAAGCTGGGAATACAAGGGGCGTAGATGAATTTTCATTCTGAATCGTTTTGTTCGATATTCCCAACTTAATACTCCCTTCTCTAAAGTCGTAGTCAAATTTTGATAACATCTCAAATAAGGGAGTAATGAGTCCTCAGACGTTAGATTTTCTGAGGACTCAGTTGCCTAGAGAGTTATTGGATTTACTCAACCAGCTTTTCTTCGTACAGCTTCCAACTGTCACGCCCTTGATGCCAAATTAAATAGGTATTCAAAGATAGAACAGTTCCCATTGGACAGGTACGAAGAACATCTTGGGAAACACCCAAGTGTTTTTGCAATTGCTTCGTTGTTAAGTTGTTCTGTTTGGTGGACGCTTGAGAAAGCTGAAACTGCTTAGGTTTCGGCGTTGTCCATCCCTGTTTTCCCGGCGTGAACAGTGGTGGCTGCGATTCGGTGTTAAAATTAGACATACCAATCTATCCAGCTCCAGGCTGGGCGATTTGTGTTTACTAAGTTGAGTAGGTAGCTAGCTGAGTGGGGGTGAGAGCTTACTCAGCTAGAGCCGTACTCTCAACAAAATGCAATTGACACTTTGTTTTTATCCAATAGGAGCGTTACCTGAAGGGAAGTTCAGGAGCGCTCCTTATTCTGTAGGTTAGCATAAATTTGACCTTGTTTAGTCTAGGTAAATATATTAGTACCAAATTTTGGGTGATAATATATATACGTCACCCAGCTTGTGCGATAATGACTTGAGGGAGAGGCTAGACGTAATAAATCAGATTGCCTCAATGAATCCTGCTAAGCGGGATTGAAACCTAATGTATTTCCGTAGGCTAGAGTCTCGCTCTCTCCCTCTCACTTATGTCTTCCAACTACAACAAATCGCCTTTGCCCTAGAAATCCTCAAATTCCTAGCCAAACCACCGAGAAAGCGCCGGGATTTAGGGCATCTCCTTTGAAAATATCTAGAACAGCAGGGTTTATAGGAATTAGCTTGATGTTTGGCAAACGCGATCGCATCTCAGTGGACAACTCCCTACTCCAGCAAATCTTCTGGGGAGTTGCGTGTCGCGATCGCTCTAGCCAATCTACTGGCTAACCTGGACAAGATGAGAGTCTCATTCTATGATGTGAATAAGCCGATTTTTGACGGGCGAAAGCGGGGGCGAAAACCCCGGTCAGCCGTCAAAACGCTAGGAACCTTGACAATTAAAGATTTCAGCCTTTTTTGGAAAAGGGCAAAAAAAGCAAAAAGTCCATTTCAGCCCCTGGATTTCGTCAGCCGTCAAAATTGGCTGTGGGAATCCCGGCTAGAAAGGGTTTCAGAGGGCGGGGTTTCCTTATAATGAATCCCGGTAACGGGATTGAAACAACGAATTTTTACGGATCAAGTACGAAAATACACAGGTTTCCTTATAATGAATCCCGGTAACGGGATTGAAACTCCGCTGTAGCCTGTCTCCCAAATGGGATACTAGTAGTTTCCTTATAATGAATCCCGGTAACGGGATTGAAACTACCATTTGTCTTTCTTAATTACTAGGATTTCTATAGTTTCCTTATAATGAATCCCGGTAACGGGATTGAAACATCGTTCTCAAAAGCCTTAACAACTTCTTTAATAGGTTTCCTTATAATGAATCCCGGTAACGGGATTGAAACATTTAATCCCGCTTCCATTGCCCGAATAGCCCAAGCGGTTTCCTTATAATGAATCCCGGTAACGGGATTGAAACCTTAAAGACAATGCTCCGACCCGCTACGAAACTAGGGTTTCCTTATAATGAATCCCGGTAACGGGATTGAAACCTGCCATGATTGTAGCGTTTGTCGGCTTGTGTCTACGTTTCCTTATAATGAATCCCGGTAACGGGATTGAAACATTAATTCGGATCGGGAATTTGTTTCTAATCTGCATGATGGTTTCCTTATAATGAATCCCGGTAACGGGATTGAAACTACTAAAAATGAAGGGGTCAAGCAGGATGATTGAAGTTTCCTTATAATGAATCCCGGTAACGGGATTGAAACTTTGGGTCGGATTGACAGCACAAAATCAAGATGACATAGGTTTCCTTATAATGAATCCCGGTAACGGGATTGAAACCGGCAACGATGCCAACACCAGTCTGGGCGATGCCGTCAAGGTTTCCTTATAATGAATCCCGGTAACGGGATTGAAACTTGTGTGGCGATATCAATGGGGCGGATGTCTAAGCCGTTTCCTTATAATGAATCCCGGTAACGGGATTGAAACTTTAACAGATTCTCGATGAAGTCGGATTCTACTACGTTTCCTTATAATGAATCCCGGCAACGGGATTGAAACAAATCAGCGCTAAAAAAACACCAGAGTAAGGGTTTGGGAACCAAACCCCTACGTGTGTCTCATCCGATCTGGCACAGCGAGCGATCGCACTCCTGGCGATAACGACGATTCATACCAAATCTGGGGAACGCTACCCCCATTATCATCTAGTCCGCGCAGGCGGACTTTGTTTGTGTAGCAGCGATTTCAATCGCCTCCTCAATCGCCTCCTCAAAAGGGGGTGATAAATTCGGATTTCGGCTCAACTTGTCAAGTTATGATAATTTAAACCATTCTTTCCCCCAGAAAGGTTTAAATTTTCCAATCAGACTCCCGTCTCAACAAAACGTCATAATTGCTTGTTTTTTACCTCGTCCTGGGAAAAAGCTACGAATTTTCAGGGGTTGCGGCGATTGTGAGGAGATTGTGCGATTTTCAGCTATACTCTTTATGGTGGGTTTCTTGTCAGTAAAAATAATCTTGACCCAGCTAAACCCATTGACTTTTCGTAAAACTTTGTATAATTGCTGGTTTTCGTCTCACTGCCAATGTACCCTTGGACATAAGTATTTTGTTAAACTTATGATAAAAATTATGACTAAGTATTGACAAAAACACAGATGACACATAAGGAATGGCACAGATAGAACACTGAATAGTCAGGTACACAACACAGACAACCAAATAATTTCCCCTTGTAGTGCGTTTAGCGAAGCCATGCCGCAGGCTTTGCATCTTGCTCGCTACCCATTCCTAATTAACTTTCTTTTTCCTCAATCTCCCCCAGCTCCCAGACGTGCCATGGCACGTCTCTACAAGCTTCCCCAGCTCCCCCTCACCTATGTCTTCCCCATACAACCAAATCGCCTTCGCCCTAGAAATCCTCAAACTCCTAGCCGAACAACCCAGAAAGCGCCAAGATTTAGCAGATATCCTCTCCGAATTCTTAGAACAGCACGGCAAACCCCCCGGAGATATCCTGCAAAAACTCACCCGCACCATCAGCCAATTGAGAGACTGCGGCTTTGACATCAAAAGCGCTCCCCATCATCCCTACGAACTGATGGACTCAAACTTTCCCCTCATCCTCTCCCCCGAACAACGCCAAGCCTTAGCAATGGCAGCCTACTTTTTAGACAGTATGGGATTTTCTGCTCAAGCCAGCCAAATTATCCGCATTGGCAAACTAACCCAGGCGGAGCAACCGGATGATGTCAAAGTAGACTTTAGTCCTCCTGTTAACTACAGTGAGAACAACCTTAACCTGATCATTCACCAACTTCAAGAGCGATTTAAACAACAATGCCGCTACACCATCCGCTATCGCAAGCGTCCAGGACATGAGCAAACCTGGGATTTAGACCGCTCGGAATTGCGGCTGCACGATGGTACTCTATACTTATTTGCCTTAGCACCCGATGCGCCTTCACGCCACATCAGCAAACGACCCAATGCCGAACAAAACTACCTTTTTCGCGTAGACAAAATTATCAATATCGGTGCTGCTTCTAATACAGCTTGGGTCTTTACCTTTCCCACCCTAAAAATTCGCTACCGCCTGAGTGGTGCTCTCGCCAACTATAAACCCCGCCGCCCCCACGAGCAAGTGCTGCATCGAGATACCGAGGCAAAATTTGTGGATATCTTAACCGAAGAAGATCACCCATTTTGGTTTAGTCAGCGGATTCTGCGCTACGGTGTCAATGCTAGAGTCATCGAACCCGAATGGCTGGCTAATGACCTAGAAAATGAGTTAAAAAAAGCCTATCTCAACTACGCTCAAAATCCGGCTGAAATGCACCCAATGAAAAATGACCCATGATTAATGGCAGCATGTAACCATTGAATCGGGCGCAAGTCTTTGCGCCCCTACGGTTTCGCGGCTAATGGTTAATTCATAAAATTAAGTGTGCCACGCCACTACAAAGTTGACATACACCCTGACTAAGGACTAAAATTTTGTAAACAGAGCTGGCGGAAATCATCCCCCCGATGTTCAAAACTTTGATATTGGTCAAAACTCGCGCAAGCGGGTGACAGTAAAACCACAGGCGCATGATCCTGTTGGGCTAATTCGGCTGCTCTAGGAACGGCTCTTGCCATGGTTTCCACAATTTCATAACGATAATAACCCAATTCCTGTAACCGTTGGGCAAACGCAGGCGCCGCCTCCCCAATCAGTAAAACAGCCGCCGCTTTAGATAGAATAGTGTTCAACCATTGCGTATCATCACCCGCTTTCGCTTCACCCCCAGCAATTAAAATAGCCGGACTATCAACCGCCGCTAATCCCACTTGCGCCGCATCATAATTAGTGGCTTTACTATCATTAATAAAGTCAATCCCCTGCCAGGTGATAATATGTTCGAGGCGGTGAGGAACACCAGGAAAATTGGTAATTGCCTCAACAATTGCCTGTTTCTCAATTCCAGCTAACCGGGCGGCGGCGACTGCCATAAGTAAATTCTGCTGATTGTGACTTCCCACCATCCGCAAGGAATCCACAGGCACAATTGGTTCCGATTCCACCATCACCCAGCCATTCTCAATATACACCCAGGGACGAGGCGTCGCGTCACGCCCCTTAACACTCGTCCAGTAAGCCTTTGACCAATGGGTTGTCCCCAACTGACGCAAATAGGGGTCATCACCGTTAAAGACTTGATCGTGCGATCGCGACAGTAACTCAGCTTTGATATTGTAGTAATTTTCCAGCGTCTTGTGGCGATTCAAGTGATCCGGCGTAAACGTTGTCCAAACCCCAATCCTCGGCGCTAACTCCCGTGACGACTCAATTTGATAACTACTAATTTCTGCAATCACCCAATCAATTTTGGATTGGGGTAGTAGAGACGCGCCATGGCGCGTCTCTACGGGCCCATGGCGCGTCTCTAAGGACTGAGCCAGAGCCAATTCACAAGCCGCATAGCCAATATTACCGCAAGCAGGCGCATGGAAACCAGCCGCTTGAAAAATAGCCGCAATCAAAGCCGTTGTCGTAGTTTTACCATTCGTCCCCGTAATCCCCACCCAAGGAGAAGACTTGAGATAACGCCAAGCCAATTCCATCTCGCCAATCGTATCAATCCCGCGATTCCTGGCTTCAATTAAAATCGGGATATCCCAAGTAACACCAGGACTCACCACAATCAATTCAAGTAAATCCCCATCGCCAAGAGTGAGCGAATACCCCAGTTTCACCGTAATTCCCTGACCCGTCAGCGCTTGTTGTTGCTGTTGCAGAGATTCAGAGGTTTTGCTATCACTGACAGTTACCGTCCACCCTTCCTGTTTCAGGAGTCGTGCGGCTGCCATTCCGGAGCGTCCCAGACCAATGACGTGAGCGTTGGGCATAACCTGATGATGGTTTGTTCTTAAATCTAATTACCATGTAGAGACGTTCCATGGAACGTCTCTACAGTCCACAGACTAATAATTCTACCAGAAGATAGCTGTCAGATTCCGGATGAAGTGCGAGATTGAAAGAGACATCCGCCCTCATAAATCGGGAATTACAGGTTATCGTGACCTATTTTCCTGACTTTCTTAATCATGTCCGGGTTGTAGTTTAAATCCTATCATTGATGACAATTTCTGTTTTAGCGAATTCTTATGCCCGTTGACAATAACAACTCCAACGACAACACCAACAAACCGTCTGAGCCAAAAAGCTCTTGGGTGAAAAAGTATGGTACGAGCTTATTTCTCCTCGTCGCCACTGTCTTACTCATCAACTTTGGTCTGCTCCCCAATCTCGGTGCTAACCGCCGACAGGTTCCTTACAGTCAATTTCTGGAACAAGTCCAAGCTGATAAAGTTGAGCAAGCGACCATTGGTCGAGAGCAAATTCGCTATCAACTTAAAGAAGGTGCAACATCTGAATCCGAAGAGTCTCGTAGTTTCGAGACAATAGCCGTTCCCCAGGATCAGAAATTAGTCGAAATTCTGCGACAGCATAATGTAGAGTTTACCGGCTCACTGGCTGAAACCGATGGTGGAGGGGGCGTCCTGGGTTGGCTGTTCATGCTGCTTCTCTTCTTCGGCTTTTGGATATGGCTATTGCGCCGTGCAGCGGCGGGAGGAGGTGCTGGAGGACCAGCCGCTTTCAATGTGGGCAAAAGTAAAGCCCGTATTTATTCTGAAGGTCGGACAGGTGTCAAGTTTGACGATGTAGCCGGAGTTGATGAAGCCAAAGCCGAACTGCAAGAAGTCATCGACTTTCTCAAAAATTCCCAAAAATACACCCGTTTAGGTGCCAAGTTTCCCAAAGGGATTTTACTCATTGGTCCTCCAGGTACAGGAAAAACCTTATTAGCAAGAGCCGTTGCTGGTCAAGCCAATGTTCCCTTTTTCAGTCTCTCGGGTTCGGAGTTTATTGAATTATTCGTGGGAGTTGGTGCGTCTCGTGTGCGCGACTTGTTTAAACAGGCAAAAGAAAATGCCCCTTGTATTGTCTTTATTGACGAATTAGACGCCTTAGGAAAATCCCGTGGGGGTGGTAATTCCATGATTGGCGGTACCAATGATGAACGGGAACAAACCCTGAACCAACTCTTAAATGAGATGGATGGGTTTGAGCCAAATATCGGTATCATTCTGATTGCCGCCACCAACCGTCCCGAAGTCCTTGACCCAGCGCTTCAACGTCCGGGGCGTTTTGACCGACAGGTTGTCGTAGACCGTCCGGATAAGATTGGACGTAAGGCAATTTTAGAGGTGCATGTTGCCAATGTGAAACTCGCCGACGATGTGGACTTAGATAAGCTGGCGATTCGGACTCCCGGTTTTGCTGGGGCTGATTTAGCCAACTTAGTTAATGAAGCGGCGCTACTCGCAGCACGCCAAGACCAAGATACCGTGACCATGGCAGATTTTAATGAAGCGATTGAGCGAGTCATCGCTGGATTGAAGAAAAAATCCCGTGTGCTGACGGATACAGAGAAAAAGACAGTGGCTTATCACGAAACCGGTCATGCTTTAGTCGGTTCCCTGATACCGGGAGCAGGTATTGTCGAGAAAATATCGATAGTACCCCGTGGTGTTGGTGCTTTAGGCTACACCTTGCAACTACCAGAAGAAGACCGCTTTCTAGTCGGTGAAGATGAAATTCGCGGTCGCATTGCGATTATGCTGGCGGGACGTTCAGCCGAAGAGTTAATATTTGGCAAAGTCTCGACGGGTGCGAGTGATGACATCCAGAAGGCGACAGATATGGCAGAACGGTTTGTCACCATCTATGGCATGAGTGATAAACTTGGTCCCATCGCCTTTGATAAGCCCCAATCTCAGTTCCTAGCTGGAATCGGTAGTCCGCGTCGTTCAGTCAGTCCCCAAGTCGCCGAAGCGATTGACCAGGAAGTGAAAGCGATTGTGGATGGTGCCCACCAAATGGCACTCCAGATTCTTGACCATAATCGAGAGATTTTGGCACAAACAGCCCAAGTGTTGCTCGAAGAAGAAGTATTAGAAGCCCAAGCCCTTCTGGAAAAGTTAGAGCAGATGCAGCCACCCAAAGGATTGGATGAATGGTTACGAACAGGAACACTGCCTGAAAATCGGGATTTATTGCCGTCGATGAATTAGAAATCGGCTACGTCTCTACAAACTTCGTAGGGACGTTCCCCTAAAACCTCTCTACCTATATAATGTCAAAGGTCATCGAATAATGTTCGTTGACATCAAACAAGGTTTTGCATCATGACTCTTAAAATGAGTGGCTGGGTTCGTAGTAGGCACTTTAGTGCCAGAAGCGCTAAAGCGCTGACTACAAACATTTCTCTTAGTCTGGCAGCAGCAATGGGTTTAACCCTACTGAGTTGGACGCTACCCACGAAGGCACAACCCTTATCGGAGCAACAACTTCCCTCCAGTATTGATCAACTCACCAACCCAGCACAACTGCGGCAATTTCAACAACGTCTTCAGCGAGAACAGCCCTTTTTGTATTTATTTTTACAATTAGAATCGGCTCAAACTGAAAATTTGCAACAGAAAGCCGAACAAGAAATTCGACAAATCTTGCAACAGCCGCCATCGCTACAACAGCAGTTATTCCAGCGACAAATACGAGAACCGTTGGAGCTAGATGACTTGTAACAGCTGTATTTAGTCGCAAAATAAATTGAATTAGGTTCCCTGGAAACAATTATTATATTTTTCTAGGGAACTTATTTTACTATTTACATTTATTTTTTTAGAGGAAATAACTCAGTTTTACAAATCTGAGAAAACTATTTTTTTTGTATCCTAAAAAACCCAAAATAAATAGTATTGTTTCACCAATCCAACAAAACAAAAATAAATGTTAAATATTATTAATTAGCTTGGCTAATTCACTAATGAGGCTCTATTAATGGAACAAGGTAGATAAACATCGTGATTAAAATCTATTCAAAGAGACAGCACGATGTTAAGTTGAAGCAATGCTGTCAGAAAAAAATACAGCAAATTCAACGATTACTGAATCAGGGGTTTGCTAACCATTTCGCAGAAGAATAAAATGCTCCAAAATAGCACTTTAGTCAAATAGTCTTGGAGAACAAATAATGTCACAAGTGTTCACGGTGCAAAACCGGAAAGACAACGGACAAGGTTCCTTAAGAGATGCGATCGCGCAAGCCCAGTCAGGAGATACAATTAAATTTGCCTCTGGTCTAAAAAATAAGACCATTAAGCTGACCAGTGGTCAACTCGAAGTTGATAAAGACCTAACCATTGATGGGTCTAAGGCATCAGGTTTAACCATTAGTGGGAATAACGCCTCTCGTGTTTTTTTTATTCAAGATGATCCAACAGGGGGAGCTGTAGAGGTTACCCTAAAGAATCTGATCATCGCCAATGGCAAAACGACGAAAAAAGGTGAAGACGGTGCAGGGGCGGGAATTCGGACAGAAAGTCACACCAAACTAACGGTAGAAGATAGCGAATTTCGGAATAATCATGCTAATGGTGAAGGAGGTGGTGCCATCTTTGCCGGTTGGCGCAGTAACACTACTGTAATTAACTCTGAGTTTGAGAATAATAGCACATCGGGAAATAGTCAGACAGGTAAAGGTGAACGAGGTGGTGGTGCGATCGCAGTTGGTAGTGAAAGTTCTCTCACCGTCAAAGATAGTGAGTTTACGGAAAATACCGGAACCAATGGTGGGGCGATTAACACCGTTTTAGGGGGATTAACCGTCGAAAACTCCACCTTCACCGATAATGACTCCACTCCCGGTGGTCCCTTGGGTCCCCATACAAAGGGCTATGGTGGAGCAATTTTTACCGATGGTGCTTCAGCAACCAGTAATAACAGTACCAAGGGCAAAATTGAGATTAGCAATAGTCGGTTTGAGGGTAATAAAGGAGCCGGACAAGGAGGAGGACTATTTTTATACGCCTATCCCGGCGACGAGGTGATTATTGAAGATAGCACAATCATCGATAATCAGGTGATCAAAGATTCCAAAGGTGATGCTCTTGGCGGTGGAGTGCGGCACGGGAATAGTAAATTGACAGTGCGTAACACCACCTTTGCTGATAATCGGGCGCTGGTGCAAGGCGGTGGTTTGTGGACAGGAGAGAAATCACCTGTCACGATTGACAACAGTATTTTCTACGGCAACGAAGCGAAGTCAACCGATGGCAAGAGCGGTTTAGGAGGAGCAATTCTCTTAGGGAACGGTTCTAATCCAACAAAGATTACTAGCACCACGATTGCCAATAATTATGCTGGATGGCAAGGTGGAGGATTCTGGGGCGGTGGCAGTAATGTTACCCTCAAAAATTCTCTAGTTGCTGATAACTTAGCGAACAATGGTGGCAACAAATGGAATATTCACCATCACACCGGTACGGTATTTAGTGATGGGGGCGGTAATTTTCAGTCAGAAGATCCCAATCCTAACGATACGAAAATAACAGCTAAAGTCAAGCTGCTCGACCCGCAATTGGGAGACTTTACCGATAATGGAGGTGCCGTACAAACCGCCCCAATACCAGGCAATCCAGAGGTGACAGGGGGTGCTACACTGGCTCCGACATTAGGCGGCAATAGTTTGAGCAATAATGAACTCCAGTTAGTCGCAGCAGTTGCTGATCAAACGACTGACGTAGACGAACCCTTGAGTTTTGATGGCAATAATCAGGATACTACACCTGCCCAAAATGACCCCATCCTAATCACTGACGCGGAACCCGAACTGATCGACTTGCAAGATCAAACCAGTTCGGTATCCGCGAAGTTTTTCAATCTTGAGAGTAATGCTGGCTTTGACAATTCCGTCGGTTTTTATGCCGTTGAAAATGAGCAAGGAGATGTTAAAGATGCGGTAACCGGTGAACTGATTAGTCCCGATGAGGTAGGTTATGCTGAAGCGGCTTTATCTCAACAAGTTGTGGGCGACATGAACCGAAATACCGGAATCTTTGAAGCAGAATTCCAGCCAGGAAGGATTTTAGCGCCTTACATTATCGCCAATGGCACGACAGAAGAATGGCTGGAAACTAATCCAGATAATCAGCGCCTTGGTTATGCAGATCCCACTGCCTACTTTGCCTATTTAGGCGCAAATCCTGATGGGAAAGATCATGTCCGTCTACTGGGTGATAACCAGTTTGGCTTTGAGGATATGTATGGTGGCGGTGACCTAGATCATGATGATATCACCTTCGAGGTTGATTTAACGGTTGCCTAAATTTTATGATCCGATTGGGTGAAGCATTGGGGTCTAAAATTTAAGATTTACGATCAGATAAATTCCCCAGGCTTCACCGCTACAGTAGAGACGTAGCATGCTACGTCTCTACTTGACAATCGCGCCAAAATCTGCCAGTACCCGGGCGTGGTTTCGCAGTAACCCCAATAGGTTCAGCCGATTGCGCCGAATCTCTGGATTGTCGTCCATCACCATTACTCCGGCTTCCTTATCATCAAAGAATGTACTTACAATTGGCGTAACATCTGCTAATGCATCAACAATTTGTTGGTAATTGCGCTCTTGTTGTGCCGCTTTTGTGCGGGGAACTAACTCAACTAATGCTTCATAAAAAGCTGGTTCACTTGATTTTTCAAACAAATCGGGACGCACAACTGCTTTGGGATCTAACTGTTGGAAATCTAAGTCTCCTTGCATCGATAACCGCGCCGAACGGTTCACCGTTTCGTAGATTTCATCCAGTTTGCCGTTATTCCGAATCCCTTGCAAGAACAAAGCGCGATCGCGAACATCTAACAAGTCTTTTAATGCCCGTTGCGTATAGTCCTGATCATTCTCACCCAAAACCGCATTCACCAAGTCATAATCAATCTTTTGTTCGTCTTGCAGTAAGGTGCGAATCCGTTGAATGAAAAACTCTTGCAAGGCTTCAACGGGCGATGATTTCTCAGAATAAGTGCCGACAAAATCAGCAGAAACATCCTGCAATAGCTGATCTAAATTAATTCCTAAATTACCTTCCCAGGTAATATTAACCACCGCATTTGCTGCACGGCGCAAGGCAAAGGGGTCAGAGGAACCAGTGGGAATCATGCCTAAGCCAAAGATACTCACCAATGTATCTAAGCGATCTGCTAATCCAACTACTTGACCCGTTAATGTTTCCGGTAACTTGTCCCCAGCCCCTCTGGGTAAATAATGCTCAAAAATCGCCGTAGCTACCGCCTCAGATTCACCACTCGCCACCGCATACTTTTGTCCGATTACGCCCTGTAATTCAGGGAACTCATAGACCATTTGAGTTACTAGGTCAGCTTTACAAAAGGCAGCGGCGCGAATAATATCATCCCATTGGGTCTGTGATACCGTCAATTGCTCTGCAATCCGTGAGGCTGCTTTTTCGATGCGCCCTACCTTCTGACGCATCGAACCTAATTCATCTTGGAAGGTTACGGTGTCTAATTTGGGTAAATAACTCTCTAGAGGTGAAGCTAAATCTGTTTTATAGAAATACTCACCATCCGCTAAACGGGCGCGAATCACTCGTTCATTTCCGGCGGCGATAATCTCGGATTTTTCTGGATCACCATTGGACAAGGTAATAAAATGAGGCAGTAATTCAGTCGCTGTTTCATCCTTGAATACTGGGAAATAGCGCTGATGGGTTACCATCACGGTTTTCACCACCTCTGGCGGTAGGACTAAGTATTCGGCGTCAAATTGACCGACAATGGCGGTGGGATATTCGACTAAATCCGTGACTTCATCCCATAATTCCTCATAGAGGATAGTATGACCATTTAGTTTGTGCGCCGCCGCCTGAACTTGGTCTTGGATAATTTGTTGGCGCCGATCGCGTTCTACAATCACAAAGGCTGATTCTAAGGATTTCACATAGTCCTCAGCCTTGGCAATTGTTACCGATTCGGGATGTAAAATCCGATGTCCACGGGATACGCGATCGCTGTTTATCGTTTCTGAACCATTGACTAATTCAATCGGCAACACCGTATCATCCAGCAGCGCCACCAACCAGCGAATCGGGCGAGAAAATCTCAAGTCTCCATCCCCCCAACACATAAACCGCTTTCCTTCTAAGCCAAAAATCCACTGGGGGATGAGTTCGGGGAGAATTTCAATCGCCGAACGACCGATTATTTTCTTGACAACAAAGACAAATTCCCCTTTCTGTGTCTCTCGGATTTCCAGATCATCAAGGCTAACGCCCTGTTTGCGGGCAAACCCTTCGGCGGCTTTGGTGGGTTTCCCGTCTTTAAACGCGGCTTTGACAGGTGGACCTTTGACTTCCTCTTCGCGATCGGGTTGTTGACGGGGTAATCCCTGAATTAGTACGGCTAGACGGCGAGGTGTGCCGTACACCTGGATACTCTCAGGAGTCAGTAGTTGCTCATCAAGGCTTTGTGACAGGCGCGACTGCCATTGTTTAATCGCACTCTCGACGAAATTTGCGGGTAATTCTTCTGTACCGACTTCCAATAAGAATGTGGGCATAATGCGATCGCGCTTCGTGGACAAGGGTTGCGTGTTAGCCGGATAAACGGCTAGCAGAGTTGCTGCCAGTTTTCCTAGTTTAACCCTATTCTTGACCTGACTTGTCACGGTATGTGGTGCAACGTGAGTGTTAAGTGTGTAGGGGCGGGTTTCACTACTATCTTTTCAGTTGCACCCATAAGTAACTAAACCCGCCCCGACTCAGGTTTATAGACTTCCCGTGAAACGTTAGATTCAAGACATCATCACCGTTAGGAGTTTGGTAACCAAACCCCTACCCTAGAACCTAGGTGGCAACATCTGCGTCACTTCGATGCTCAAATTCGGAAACTGTAATGGAGAAATCCGATCATTTTCCGCCAGGATTATCTCTCGCTGATACCCTTGTGGAGTCGGTTCTCGAAAAACGTGCAGTTGACGTTGCTTGAGATTTAGCACCCAGTACTCTTGAATGTCAGAGTTGGCATAATCATTTGCCTTAATACCGCAGTCTGTATTGAGTGTTCTATCGGCAACTTCAATAATCAGATAGATTTCTGAGGGGTGAGGATGATGATCCAGGTAGCGTAAGACATCGGGCATAACCACCGCCACATCGGGTTCAGGTTCTGAGCGATCGCTTAATGTTACGGGAAGTTGCGTCCTGACTAGCACTTGTTGTCTTAAGTTATCTTCTAACAGCAATCGGGTTAGGGTAATGGCTGTCGCATGGGGTGTTCCTTGGGGACTCATTTTTCGGATAATCTGTCCGGCTATTAATTCGACGGGTTGATCAGGTGATAAAATGCCCACTTCTGCCATCCGGTGATAGTCTTCAACGGTCCACAGGTGTAGGGGAATTTGGGTTTCGTGTTGGCTGATTGGCATCAGTTTTAAGTAGGTAGAGACTGTTAAAGTTAACGGTGGTAATCGTCATTCGTCATAAGCTGTTCGGCATTTAAACCTTAATATCAATAATGGCGCAATCCTTGTAGTGCGTTTAGCGAAGCCATGCCGCAGGCTTTAGCGAAGCCATGCCGCAGGCTTTGCATCTTGCTCGCTACTAATACCCAATTTAAATGCATGACAGCTTACTCAAGGGAGCGCCAAGCAAGCTACGTTTATGTAAGGATTTGAGTTGGGTTTACATAACTTAATATGGTTGAATTTATTTTCACCAATCTACTTATCAGTTTAAGACGAAGCCTTCTCGTACTTTAGAGGAGAACCCGAAAGGTGGAGTAACCCCACACGAGGAAGACAAATACACAATAGCGAGCGAGACGCTCGCACTACAACCATTCCCTGTTCGCTATTCCCTGTTCCCTCGTCTCATAATTTTATCCGACGGCTTAGAGGGTAAGATAACAGCTAAACCTGTCTCTTTCCGGGGGTCGATTGAGTGTATGTGGGCAACGCTGAGAAAACAACTCTGGCAATGGCGGGGTGTGTTCATTGCGGCTCCTACTGTAGCTGGAATCGTTATTGGGTTACGTTGGGCGGGATGGCTGCAAGAACTGGAACTCGCCGCCCTGGATCAATTTTTTCGCTGGCGTCCCCCTGAAGCGGTGGACTCGCGGATTGTGATTGTTGAGATTAATGAACAGGATATCCAAAAACTCGGCAACTGGCCCCCCTCTGCTCAAACCCTTGCCCAATTACTAAACATACTCAAACAACAACAACCCAGAGCCATTGGTTTGGATCTGTATCGGGATTTACCTGTAGAACCTGGGCATCAGGAATTGGTCGAGGTGTTTAAATCAACGCCGAATTTAATTGGGATTCGTAAAGTAGCTGGAGATGGGTCGGGAACAGCCGTTAATCCACCACCAGTATTGAACGAGTTGGGTCAGATTGGGGCGAATGATTTGGTCGTGGATAGTGATGGTAAGATTCGTCGCAGTTTACTGTCTCTGGGAACTCCATCGGGGGACATTATCCCTAGTTTTAGTACGATGTTGGCTTTGACCTATTTAGAGGCGGAAGGGATTACGCTGGAGCCAATAGATGAGGCAGGAACTCAGTATCGGTTAGGTCAAGCTATTTTTACCCGTTTCAATAAACATGATGGGGGCTATGTTCGGACAGATGCAGGTGGATTTCAGATTATCTCTAATTTTCGCAATCTTGGACAAGGGTTTCAGTCGATTTCGTTCACGGATGTTTTAGAGGGAAAAATACCAAAAGATTGGGGACGCGATCGCGTCATTTTAATAGGAATCACGGGTGAAAGTGTCGCCGATAACTTTTTCACACCTTATAGTCGGGGATTGGTGAGTCGATCAGCCGGGGTAGAAATTCATGCCGATGTCGTGAGTCAGATGCTGAGTGCGGCGTTAGAGGGGCGTCCCCTGATTCAGGTTTGGTCGGAACCCTGGGAAATCCTGTGGATTGTAGCTTGGACGGTAGTGGGGGCGATATTGACCTGGGGACAACGCTATCAGGGGGGTGTGACACTGCGATCGCCTATTAAGGTGGTGAGTCTTATTTTTGTTGGCGGTGGCTTGGTTGGTGGCTGTTACTGGGCATTTTTGCAGGGATGGTGGATTCCTGTGGTTCCGCCTGTTCTGGGGTTAACTGGGTCTGCGATCGCGATTATTGGGTATATAGCTTACGGTGCGGGTCAGATGCGCCAGATATTTGGTCGCTATGTCACTGATGCAGTGGTGGCGAATTTGCTGGAGACGCCTCAGGGATTGCGCTTAGGTGGAGAAAACCACCAGGTTACGATTCTGTTTTCCGATTTAAGGGGATTTTCCGCCATGTCCGAACGAGTGTCACCGGAGACAGGGGTGAGGGTGATTAACCATTACTTGGAGGTGATGACGGATGTGGTTGATCAGTATCAGGGTGTGATTAATGAGTTCATGGGGGATGGGATTCTGGTCATGTTTGGTGCGCCGATTGAGCGAGAAGACGATTGCCAACGTGCGATCGCTTGTGGGATTGCTATGCAATTGGCAATGTCTGAGATTAATCAGTACAATGAAACCCTAAATTTGCCCCCCTTAGAAATGGGAATTGGCATTCATGGGGGAGAGGTATTAGCTGGAAATATTGGATCACAAAAACGGGCAAAGTATTCTGTAATTGGTAGTCCAGTTAATTTGGCATCCCGAATTGAATCCTATACGGTGGGTGGACAAGTTTTGATTTCCGAGGAGCTGTTTAAAAAGATGGGTTCAATTCTCCGAGTTGATGGATAACTTCACGTTCACCCCAAGGGATTTTTTGAACCAATCACGATTTATGAAATTGGTGGAATAGGTAGTAAGTTTAATTTGTTTTTACCGAAGCCAGAGGACGATTTTGTCGTTTTAATCCAGGAAATTCCAATATACTACACGGTTTTAAAGGGGAAGCATTTGGAGGAGATAGTCTGTCAGGGAAAAATTATCAAATTATCTGCTCATGGGGCTGAGATTTGCAGTAAACAGCCTATCGAGTTGTTCAGTAATCTAAAGATTAATTTAGTCATGGGTACAAAAAAAGCAAAAGGATTAGGAGATATTTATGCGAAAGTCGTGGAAAAATCGGTAGATAGTCCAAATCATTTTGGTATTCGATTTACAGGTATTCCTCCAGAAATCGCCGCCGTACTTTATTATTTACGTCAGTTTTCCTCAGATTAATTTCCGATACCCTCGTTCCCAGGCTCCGCCTAAGAATGTCTTTGTATAGCGCTACGCGCCAGGCAATAGGCAATAGGCAATAGTCAAGAAAAAAGCTTACTAAATCAGGGAATTGAGCGATTTTGAATTTTCCTTAATTTGTCCTAACGTGTCTGCGTAGTGCTATAGAGGCTCTGCCTCCCGTACTAGCGGCAGAGGTGCTGAATGACTTTTCCATAATGGTATCGATGGTAGATTCGCAATCGTTCCTCTAGGAGAATTTGCACCATACTGCAATCCCGGTGTGATATTAATCGTCAACAATGGCGGTGCTTGGGGATTGGTCGCACTAAATTCACTGCCATCGGGAAAGGTAAAACTATTGGCAGTAGAGGCGACAAATGAACCGCCAACATCCAACCTCGCATTCTCACCAAAAATAATGCCGTTGGGATTAATTAAAAACAGATTCGTCGTGCCATTTGCCCGAATCCACCCATCAATATCCGAGATATTAGCACCCGTTACCCTACCGAAAATATTCTCAATATCCAAGGCATTATTAAAGAATGCCTCACCCCCTGTCTGCACGGAAAATTCTTCAAAACTATGAAATAGATTCACTCCCCGCACCGTTCCCCCTTCAATTAGGCAAACCGGACACCCTGTCACCTGGGAATTGACCGGAAGTGTATTATCCGGCACAATTTGAGCCGAAACTGGACTCAAACTCGCCAAAATAGTAACCGAGAGACTGCTCAAAAGTGAAGCGTAACCTGTTGTCTTTCCCATGATTAAATCCTCATCGTGGCAGCTACATCCGGCTGGCTGTGTTTTAGCGCCAGCGTTGTTAGTACGATGCGAAACCCTGAAAATTAGTCGATTGACAGAAAATCTACGAGGGGAATTAAATGCAGCTTAGATTATTTCTCATTGGAGAATATAATCTGTTACAAAATTTAATCCACCAGTTGTTTTTTGGGGTAGCGTGGCACAGTGGGCTGGGTGAAAGCCTTGTCTAGGCGCAGGTCAGTCCAGGGCGCACGTCGGTGCGCCCCTACGGGACTAATTCATAAAATTAGCTGCGCCACACCACTCGATTGCCACGTTACTCGTTGGCATTATTTTCACTAACCTGTATATCTTCAAAATTTGATATCAACGGTGCGTGAGTAATATCTTCTAACTCAACATATTGCAACAAGTTTGCCCACGCAGATACCACCTCTGGGTTATTCGGTTGAGTTTGGCGAAGTGCAGCCAGATTGACGATCGCGTCCTGCCAAATCCCAGCTTCAGCATATACTGCAACTTGATCCAAACCACTCACTTGGTCTAATGAACGTGTCAGCCTTGAATCCGGTGAGACACGGCGGATTAATCCCTCGACAAAGGGATCATTGGGATCACCGACTTGACAGGTCATTGACACTAACCATTTATAGTCCTTTCCTACATCCAATGGGAGCGTAGTTTCCGGTAAACTGATGCGATAAATTCCTGGAGTTTCTGTTAACTCTCTCCGGGCAGTTTCACCAACTTGCTGACCTTCCTCACCTTCTATTCTCAGTTCTAGGACATTAGCAGAGGTTTCAGGAACATAAACCAGAAACGTTGGGTTCTCTGATACAGTCAACTGAAAATTAATCGGAACCGGGGATGGAGCTGATTGCTTAAACTCTGGGGTAACTAAAACCGAGGGTACGAGTACCGTTAGTAATTGAGAATTGGTAGCCTCTCCTGCAACAGGTTGATCCTGGGAACATTGTCCATCATTGCGCCTTCCTCCACCTGTGGTAATATCGGGTGCAGGTTGGTCTCGGTTTGGTTTAAAAATGATCCGTTTTGACTGAACGTGAGAGGGCGTTTGGGTCTGTGCCTGTGTTGCAATGAAGAAACTCGGAACTATTCCCAGTTCTAATAACACTGAGGCTGAAATAAGTGCGAGGTATCGAGGGAGTTGAGTCCAAACCATAATGATTTCCTAGTCACAATTCCTCAACAAACGTATCGCTTTGATTGAGCTTGTTTTTGGAATGAATAGTTAATAGTGTCCCTACGGTATCGTCTAGCCGTATGACTATATTTCTCTCAAATCCAATGCTTTGAGAAATTGTTAAATTGGTGTACTCTAGGAGGGGTCAATTCGCCCAGTTTAGGGGGCGAAGCCTGGTCTATTAAAACCCTAATATAAAAAAACTTGGCAGTCAAGCTTTTTCCATTTAAATATTCTATATGATGTCTAGCTGTATCTCTTATCTATTATTCCCATAGTTATTTAAAGGTTTTTTCGATGGATATTGAGTTTTGCTACAAAAGATTACATAGGTTGTAGTTGAACTTGAGCTAAACAAACCCAAAAGAATATAGAGCTAAGGTTCCCTTACGACAAAAGCATTCAAAGCCAATTTCCCAGCAAAACAAACGGTGACCAATAATAAGGATGTCTAAATCTCGACTGCTGCAATAGCGCCAATTGAGCCTGACGCAATGCTTCCGCCTTGGTGACATTGGCTTGTGCCAATTCCTGATAAAATTTCACCATTAACATCGCTGTAGACTGATCATCCACTGACCATAACGTCGCCAACGTACTCCGCGCTCCCGATCGCACCGCAACTCCCGCTATTCCCAACGCCGCACGCTGATCCCCTGCGGCGGTTTGACAGGCACTCAATACCAGCAATTCCAAGGGTTGACGTTCCCTTTCCTCCCGCGCCTGGAGAACTTCACCCAATTGTTTCACATTGACGCGATCATCCCACGCCAAAATAAAGGTATCTTCAGCATCAGAACTAAACTGACCATGAGTGGCTAAATGAACCACCGGAAATGACGCAGCACTTATCTCTTTTTGCATCGCCGCGCTAGTAAACTGCTGATTTAGCAGCACCTGCGCCGGAATCTCCGCCTGAATCTGCTGCACCTCCGACTCCACACCGGGTAACGGGGGAAAATTCTGTTTTGCCTCACTCAATCCCCCCACTAACACCTTAATCGGGGTGCGGGTTAACGGTTGGGGTTCCAGGATTTGTAGACTGGGAGTCAGGGCGACACTGTATTTTTCAATCAGATAGTTTTCACCATCATATAATGCTGCCATGGGTATACTCTTGAGGGAACCATCTAAGGCAAACACCAAGGTTTTAATCTCAGATTCGACTAACTCTGTCTCAATCGGTTGCACCAACCAATTGTACAATTGTTTAAACAAGGGTAATCGTTCGCGATCGCTCGCCACTCGTCGCAGAGAACGGCGGGTTTGAGCCAGAACCGTTTCTACTTCCGTCTCAGATATATTAGTCGCGTAATGTCGTAGCGGTTGATTGGCGATCGCGACAATCACCTCTACTCGATCCGGTAAAATAATCGGATAAATCACCGCCGCATTCGCATCAACTTGGTCAACAGGTTCCGGTTGCGCCGTCAAACAAGCCTCGCGAAAGAAGTTATCTAATTCTGCCAATTGTAGCGATTCAATCACCTCACGGGCTTGAACTAAATTCTCCTGACTAACTGCTTTATTCCCCGGTTGCAACAATAAGCTAACAAGTTGGCGATAAATCGGTTCTACACTTTCTCGAAATGAGAACTGTAACTCTAAATTTGTCGCCACTAAATCATTCCGTAGGGAATTGAGAGAATGAATCGCTTCTTGATAAGCAGCAACGGCACTAGGATAAGCGGAATCATCAGCAATTCCTCGGTCTATCTGGGCTTTCAGTAGTCGTCCTAACTGCCATTGCCACAAATAAGCAATATCAGGAGAATTGACCGATTGCGCCAACAGCAACGCTTGTTCTGTTAGGGTTTTCGCTTCAGACCATTGTTGAATATACTCGTAAATCTGACCCAAATAACCCAAGCTGTAAGATTCCGCCCGTTTGTCTCCTAACTCTTTTGCTTGCTCAATTCCGGTTGTCAGAATTTGAGCAACTGTTTGTGGGTTCAGGGCGGGTTTAGTTCCGTTAGGGGTTATCTCTGGAAGGGTATTGGTAAAACCCGCCCCTACAACCACTGATTCATGACGCCACAGTTTTAGAAAGCTTTGGCTAAAATTAATTCGGGCATAAATCGTGCTGCGATTTGTCGGTAAATTGGCAAATTGGGACTGAATGCTCTGCGCTAATGCTTTCGCTTCTGCCCAATTTTCTAGTTCTATAAATAAACGCAGTTGATTTAACTGCGCCTGTAGGGTTGTAGTCGGTGAAATAGAAGCCGCGATCGCGTTCTGATAAAAATCAATCGCCGCCTTTAATTTTCCCTGACTATACGCCGTATTCCCCAAGCTCAAAAACGCCGCCGTAATCCCTGAGGATAAGTCTAACTTTTGGGCAATCGCTAAACTTTCCTGCAACACTGTTTCAGATTCTTCCAAGTCACCCACCAAGCGCAACGTATCGCCAAAACTTAATAATCCCGCCGCCTTGATCGCCGAATCCGGCTGATTTTGCAAAAGTTGGTTCACCTGTTCTAAAGTCGCCCTAACTCGCGGATAAAACCCCAGAACTCGCAAGGCTTGCGCCTGATTCATCAAGCTACGCACCACCCCAGTTTCATCGCCAACTTGCTGATAGGTTGCTGTCGCCGCTTCCCAGGTTTTCAGCGCCTGTTCCGGTTGTCCCTGTGCCAATTGCAGCTTCCCCTGGGTATTCAGCACCTGCGCCAAAATCCTGGTGCGATCGCGACTAGCTGTTTCAGTTTGCAAAAGGTGTAAACTCTTCTCAATTGCCTGATTCGCTGGCGTCCACTGTCCCAACTGCTGATAGGCGAGTGCTAGATTGCTCAGTACCATGGCTTGATTCAGGGAATCCCCTTGACTGGCAAAGAGATCGGCTGCCTGTTGCCAAGCGGTTACAGCGGCGGCAAATTCACCCAACTGATACCGTTTTTTACAGAATAGCGATGGTGAAAGCCCCCGCGTTTCAACCGGGCTGCGATTCGTTCTCTCGAAATGAGTAGCAATACTCAAGGATGAGAGGCAAGGGACATAGAAGGGAGCAATCCTAACTGAACCTTGACAACTTGATAGCCATGAGGGTGAGTCTCATGCCCAATAACAGAAAGACAAATCCCTCCCCACAGGTGCAGTGGTGAAAGCACGACCCCTACCGAGGAGACTAGCCATCAAATTGGTAAAGCGGGGCGAAAGAAGGTAGCTGGCAGCCCAAGTCGGCAATCCCTTTAGCAAGAATCTATGAGTAGCGTAAGCGAAGATGCATCTGAACCATCGTCAAAGCGAACCAGCGAAATAAGGCTTTATGCGCTGGAGCCAAAAAGGCAACGGATTAGGGGCTGATAAGTCCCGATATTATCAGCAAGCACTCCCAATAATCCCGGTGGACAGCATCAACTCTAAAGGTTCAATCAATGGCTATCAGGAACGAAGTAACCCCTCGTATGCTCTCAGGTGGTCGATTCCCTGAGCAGGTGCTAACCGGATGCTGCGAACGGGTGGGATTGAGTCAGAAGCGAATGCCTTGCTGTAATGGCAAGGATATGCAGACAGACTCGCGGTGAAGTGGAAGATAAAGTTGCAAGTAGGGAGTACAAATGTCTAAAACACGGGTCAAACCGATGGTGGAATGGAGACACATTAACTGGCGCAAGCTGGAGCGGCGTGTCTTTAAGCTCCAAAAGCGAATTTATCGAGCCTCTCAACGTGGTGATGTGAAAGCAGTTCGCAGACTCCAGAAGACGCTGATGAAGTCCTGGTCAGCAAGATGTTTAGCGGTCAGACGGATCACGCAAGACAACCAGGGTAAGAAGACGGCGGGAATGGATGGGTTGAAAAGCCTGACCCCAAAGCAACGTCTCGCCCTAGTTGCCAACCTCAAGTTAAGCTCAAAAGTCGCTCCAACCCGGAGAGTATGGATTCCCAAACCGGGGACGGAGGAGAAGCGACCACTGGGCATCCCGACAATGAAAGACCGAGCCTTGCAAGCACTTGTCAAACTGGCACTAGAGCCAGAATGGGAAGCGCGATTTGAACCTAACTCATACGGGTTCCGACCAGGGCGCTCATGCCATGATGCGATTGAGCAAATATTCACGGTAATTAGTCAGAAAGCCAAATACGTGCTTGATGCCGACATTGCCAAGTGTTTCGACCGCATCGACCATGAAGCACTGCTCAACAAACTAAATACATTCCCCACCATCCGCCGACAAATTCGAGCATGGTTGAAGTCGGGAGTGATGGATAACAAGCAGTTGTTTCCAACATCTGAGGGTACACCACAGGGTGGCGTTATTTCGCCGCTACTAGCTAACATTGCCCTCCACGGGATGGAGAACCGGATAACACAAGCCTTCCCAACAAGGAAGATTTACAAGAATGGGAAATACGCTGGATTATTCACAGCTCCCAACTTTGTTCGGTACGCCGACGACTTCGTAATTCTCCACGAAGACATAACCGTTGTCCAAAGGTGCAGGGAGATAATCTCTGAATGGTTAAAAGGCATGGGCTTGGAACTAAAGCCTAGTAAAACTAGCCTAGCCCATACCCTTGAGGAACATGAGGGGGAAACCCCTGGCTTCAACTTCCTTGGGTTCAATATACGGCAATTCCGGGTCGGAAAATACCACTCCGGGAAGAACAATGGCAAACTACTGGGGTTTAAGACAATCATCACCCCAAGCCAAGAAAAGCAAAAGATACATTACGAGCAAGTAGCTAACATCATTTACGCCCACAGGACAGCGACCCAACAAGCGTTAATTGGAAAGCTTAATCCAATCATTCGAGGGTGGGCAAACTACTACTCAACAAAAGTAAGCAAGGAAGCTTACACACACCAAGACCATCTAATGTTTCAAAAGCTTAAGGCTTGGGCAAAACGCCGCCATCCACAAAAGTCTATCCAGTGGATTATCAAGAGATACTGGAAAACCATTGGCGACAATAACTGGGTATTCGCAACCAGTGCAGGAGGTGAAAACCTAACGCGGTTACGAACGCATAGCGAGACTCCCATAGTCCGTCATGTGAAAGTCAAAGGCGAAGCGTCACCATACGACGCCAACCTAGTTTACTGGAGTTCAAGAATGGGAAAACACCCCGAAATCTCAACAAGAGAGGCAACTCTACTGAAAAGACAAAAGGGTAAGTGTAACCACTGCGAATTGTTTTTCAGAGACGGAGATATATGGGAAATCGACCATAGCATCCCCCGCTCAAAAGGTGGTAAGGATGAATACAATAATCTCCAGCTTTTACACAAACACTGCCACGATGCAAAACAGCCGAGGATGGTTCGGTTGGAGGTAGTATTGACAGCTACCCAAGTCACTGAGGAGCCGGATGAGGGGAAACTCTCACGTCCGGTTTTGTAAGCGAGGCAGGGAGGTGACTCCCTGACCTTAGCTAGCGGAGAAGTCAACTACTTGCACTAATTCAGCCGCATTTGGGGTAGAAACCTGAACCACTGAAGTATCGGGAATTGCCGCATTCACCTCCAGGATTCCCATTCGGCTGGGGAAATCTTGCCACGCCAATGCAACCGTCAACACCGTAGTCAAACCGACTAAGCCTAGATACTTGAGGAACTGCCTAAATCGTTTTCCTGTAGCGCTCATTGGACTATCCTGAAATGGAACTATAGCCATGAATCCAGCTTCAGGATACTCCACTTCACTAGAAAAGGGGGAGAATTCAAAGCCTTCTCTCTCTTCAGGAGAGAGGTTTGGAGAGAGGTTCTCCAAATCCCGTGAACGTCAGTCAGTCCCAAACCCTCCGGATAGAGTAACTGCGATCGCGGGAAATAAATACAAGACCCACATATCGCCTAATTTTTAAATTTAGGCGATAATGTGGGTTTTACTCAGGGTTCAGCAGGGTGCATCTGCTGTGGCTGGCAGGGTGCATCTGCTTTTCTTAGTCTGCCTGTTCCAGAGCAGTTTTAGGTGTAGCTATGATGAAGATGGTTTGAAGAGTTTGTGAAGGATGGGGGGATGGGGGAAATAGGGAAGCTGGGGGAGCATGTAGAGACGTAGCATGCTACGTCTGGGGAGCTGGGGGAGCTGTTGGCGTTATTTCTGCCTTCTTGTACTAGGTTTAGCTGCATGATTGAGCGTCTCAAGACTTATCACTCTTGCCCATTTCCAACCTCAAAGTGATGGATTGAGGAGAGTACACATCAGCCGGATTCCCTTTTGCCGCAAAATTTGATTTATTGGATAAAAACGTCTAGGTGTAAGCGAGTGAATCACATTCCCCCTATTGATCTGGCACGACAGTATCAGCGCATTGAAAAACAAGTTAGTGTGGCTGTTCAGGAGATACTCACCTCCGGACGTTACGTTGGTGGGCTTCCGGTTCAAGGCTTTGAGGAGCAATTTGCGGCGTACATGAATACCAGCGAATGTGTCGCCTGTAACTCTGGCACAGACGCCTTGTATCTGGCACTGCGAGCCTTACAGATTGGAGCAGGGGATGAGGTGATTACCACGCCCTTCACGTTTATCGCTACGGCGGAAGTGATTACCCGGGTGGGGGCGACACCTATTTTTGTGGACATTGATCCCCAAACCTTTAATCTTGACGTTGATCAGATTGCAGCGGCGATTACGCCGAAAACGAAGGCGATTCTACCCGTTCATTTGTTTGGACAGCCTGTGGATATGACGGCGATTATGGACATCGCTCAGGCGCATGATTTAGCCGTCATTGAAGACTGCGCTCAAGCCACAGGCGCGGAATGGGCGGGACAAAAGGTGGGTAGCATTGGGCATATTGGCTGTTTTAGCTTCTTTCCTACCAAGAATTTAGGGGCTTGTGGGGATGGGGGGGCTGTGATTACCAATGACCCAACCCTGGCAGCTACAATACGAATGTTGCGGGAACATGGAATGCGCGATCGCTACCACCACGAAGCGACAGGGATCAATAGCCGTTTAGATGCTCTACAAGCAACCATTTTACAAATCAAATTAGGTTATCTCGATCAGTGGAATCAAGCACGCTCTCAGATTGCTGATCAGTATCATCAGTTATTACAACCTGTTCCCGGAATCGCCTTACCTCAAGAAACTCTAGGAAGTCAGGCTGTTTGGAATCAGTACACGATTCGTCTAACTAAAGACAGCCGCAGCAGTGACTATCGAGATTACATCCGCCAACATCTGCAACAGATGGGCATTATTTCGATGGTTTATTACCCCCTACCGTTGCACTTGCAGTCGGTTTATCAGAGCTTAGGGTATCAAGTGGGTGATTTTCCAGTTGTTGAGCAAGTGTGTAACCAGGTTTTGTCTCTACCTATATTTCCAGAATTGTCCTTCTCCGAACAGCAGCAGGTGGTTTATGGTTTAAAGGATTGCTTGATCAGTGCGGCTGAATAACTCTCAGTTCACGCGATTTCAACTTGAATCAACATATCATTGTAGTCCCGATCACCGCCATTGGGTAAATCCTCAAATCCAAACACGTTATCCCCAAGGGAACGAATATGATCAAACCCATCCCTATTTGCTCCCAGATAAGGAAAATACACCGATGGATCATTGCCCGAATCACTATCTAACAATTCCGCCAACGTGCTTTGAGTGAGCGATCGCGCCACCACATCCACCTGGGACAGTAGGTTTAGATAGTATCGTGTCCCTAGGAATGCAATCGCCCGTTGGCACAAAATGCGATCGCACTGTAAAACTAATTTAAATAAGATTATTGAGGAGAGGGCGACCCGAGTCAATTAAGTAGACGCTTTGTCAATTAGTGCAAGCGGGTCGCCCCTACAGGGATTCGGTCGCCTTGCGCCCAGGGAACAGGTGTTTCTCTTATCCATAACGAACGGGCGCGATTTCCGCCAAGGGCGTGATCGCTCTCCTCTCGATCCATATATTATTAATTTTGTCAATATAATCTGAATAGAAATTTGGGGTAACAGAGGTTGGCATACTACCCATTGTCAACGGTGTCACCTTTACCCAAGGAGAACGTGAAAACTGATACCATCTTCTATAGCCTGTTTAAAGAGTTCCCCAGTATCTTCTTTGAACTGATTAACCTAATCGAAACAATCATCGTTTACAAATTACCACAAAAAAGCCGTCAGGAGATAGAAGCCATGTTAGGGTTAAGTGAACTCAAACAAACCAAAGTGTATCAGGAAGCTAAGCAAGAAGGGTTAGATGAAGGCAGGCAGGAAGGGTTAGAAGAAGGTGAACTCAAAGCCAAGTTAACCGCCATCCCGCGCATGCTCCAGTTTGGGTTAAGCTTGGAGCAAATCGCTCAGTTGCAAGATTTGCCAGTAGACGTTGTCCAACAGACGTCCCACTTATTCCATAAGCAAAATGTTGCGGCTTTTGTTGAACTGTTACATCATCAACGCTCACTTTTTTCCCCACAAGACTTAGCGGAATTGGCTTTTTTGATTCAACCGTTACCCGATAAAATAGAAGACTTATCATGCGCTATCGCCCAGTGGTGCAAGCAGGAGGGACATGCTGCACAGCTAATGGCTTGGCGTCAAATCCGATCAGGCTTATTGAGTGCGATGGTAGAGAAGCTCTTGGGGAGGAATTCTGATACTCAGGAAACTCCATCGGTTTCCTTGAACAAAGCCATGGTGCAGAATGCCATTGAGTCAGGAGAGTCATTTGAGTGAGCGATCGCGCCATCACATCCACCTAGTCCCTAGTGCAGCGGGCATAAAAATACTTGAGCAGCTTCGTAGATACGATGAAGCAGGGGGAGCAGAGGGAGCAGGGGAAGCGGGGGGAGATATTAGCTGCTGGCGTTATTTCTGCCTTCTTGCACTAGGAATATGATCGCCCGTTGGTGGTTTAAAAGATTGCGTGATCAGTGCGACTCGATAACCGTCGCTATCTCCACGTATTCGCGCAGGATAAACCCGTTATCGTAGTCTGGCGTGACGAGTTAAGTCACAATAAAAAATATCAGCCACCCGGTCAACGGATTAATTTTGTGCGAGTTGTTCTCGTCTACCTCACCCATGTTGGTGGATTGTTGACCATCTGTTTCTTGATTCACAGATGGATACCGACTCTCAGGGAACCCCTCTGGGCGACTCTATTCTTGGCGCTGATGGTGGCAGAATGGAATCTGAGCAAAGGGCAAACTGTCGAGCCGAATCCCCTATTCCCTGTCGTCAAACAAATTTGGTATCGCAGTTGCTGGTATCTAGGTTTTGTGCTAGCCGGACTTAGTTATGTCTTGCTAGCTGATGAGATCTTTATTCACCTATTTTTTGTTCCCGCTTCCACGCCACCCTGGGGACTCTTATGGCTGTTAACCCCGTTAAGCTTAACCGACATTGCCAGCCGAAGTACGCGATCGCGCCAAGGGAACAAAGAGGCTAATTCCTTTCCCATAGCGTCACTCAGGGATTCCCTGATTAATCCGTTGTCATCGGTAGACAACACTGAGTTAGACTCAGATTCTACTCCCAATCAGGAGCTAAACTCAAGGCAAATCCAAGTATTTTGGTGGAGTGTAATCGCCTTATTTCTCGTCCAAGGGCTAACCCTATTCCAACCGGATATCAGACTCATCGGTTTGGGTGTCGCCACTTTCGTGATGTTTATCAATAGCTGCTATCTCAAGCAACCCTTAGCCGCCGCGATCACGATTGGATTTAGCCTAAGTTTTGCTGTAGCACGTCTGGGACAAGGAATTCCAGGATTGTCCCCCCTCTCTCCAGCCGATTGGTATTGGGTGGGCGCGATCGCAATTTTCGGATTATGGCTGCTACGGGCTGGCTTAACGCCCCAGTCTAGCAGGCTAGCTCAATTGTACGCTCAAGCCTGCGATCGCTGGGCAATGGCTTTGTCTACTATGGAACTCGGACTGCTGACGCTACAAAGCGCCAATATGTATCTAGAATTCATTCCAGCCAGTTGGCAGTACCTGAGTGCATCAATGCTCATTGGTGGTGCTATTCTTTACCGATATTGGCATTCTTTTCCCAAATTCAGTATTTATGGCATTAGTTGGGCAATAGAATTGACAATAGCTAATGCGATTGTACTGCTTAATGGTTCATCCTTAATCCTCGGTGCCGCGAACATTATCCTGGCATTTATAACACTAATTCTCAATCGTTGGTGGCTTACCCGTTTAGGCGGGGGAGACGGGGAAGATGTAGAGACGTGCCATGGCGCGTCTGGAATCCGGGACGAAAATTGGCGGGATGTACTGGAATATTTACCCTTAGTTTATGCCCTGATTGGCATTAATTTGCGCTTTTCTTATTTCACCCCCTATACAAGTTTACTCACCCTAGGTGCTGCTTTAACGGGCATTATTGTCGGGCGTCGCCGTCTTCCCGGCAAAGGCATCACCTATCTTTTCCTGGCAGGTATTTCCCTGGCTTGGTACGAACTGGTTATTTATACCCTGATTGGTATTAGTTTGCACTTTTTTTATTTCACCCCCTATACCGGATTGATTACCCTTGGTGCGGCTTTAATCGGCATCAGCGTAGCCTATTACCGTCCCCAAGCCAGAGGTATCATCTATCTTTCCCTGGCAGGTATTTCCCTGGCTGTGTATGAACTGGTGATTTATCAAATCCTGCGAACCGATGGGGGAAATCCTGGGGATAGCTTTATTATATTAGCAGCGATCGCGGCTGTGATTTGCTGTATTTATCGTTCACTCGCCTGGTTTTTGCGTTGGCAAAGCCTGTTCAGAAGGAACCTATCGCGCGATCGGGCTACAGTTTTTAATATCAGCGTCACCCAAATCGAAATTACTGCCCACATTCACTGGGCAATGGGTACTGTCTTGATGGTTCTAGCAACTGGGATGTCTGTAGGAACCCCACCTAACCTGATGGGATTCGTGGGACTTATCATCAGTTTGCTACTGGCTAGTTATGGGTTTTTTCAAGGAAATGTCCAAGTTCAACAACGCCAGTTTTCTTCCCCATCTCCCTCATCTTTCCCACCTTTGCCAGAGTCTCACATCTGGATATACGCCGGATTAACCGAGGTTGTCGCTATTGGTATTTATGCGCGTTTGATGTGGACACCGTTAAGCCTATTTGATCCCTGGCGAGCCATCATTGCAAGTCTATTCGCGATCGCTGTTTATCAAACGTCCTGGTGGCGGTGGGGATGGAATGAGCAGCCTTGGCAAAGATACGCCACGATATTGCCTCTTCTGAGCATTTTAATCAATCCTCAAACCCTCTCTGCTTTTAATTTATTGGTTCTTGCAGGTTTTTATGCCTGGGTCACCAATCGCCAATCTAATTTACGTTGGACATACTTAAGTTTATTTTTCATCGATTGGGCAATTTGGCGCGTTTTGCAAAGCCAGCAGGTTACTGAACCCTTAGCGTATGCTGCCGTGATTGGCTATTTTTTCCTCTACATCGCCCAAGTTGATCCAGAATTAAGATTACCGCAAAAACGGAATTGGCGTCACTACCTCCGCTTACTGGGTAGCGGCATAATCTGTTTGGTGGCGTTAGGGTTTCATCAAGACGTTGGACTCATTCCGGGAACAATTAGTCTGGTTGCTATTGTGGCTGGATTAGGACTGCAAGTCCGGGCATTTTTAATGGTGGGAACGGTCACATTTATTTTTACAGTATTCTACCAGTTAGTCTATTTGGGTTTTCGCTACCCATTCTCTAAGTGGATTATGCTCATAATTGCTGGCATTATTTTTATCAGCCTAACCGCTAACATTTTCAAGCGACGTGAGCCAATTCTTGACCTTTTTCAAGATTGGATCGATCAATGGCAAGAATGGGAGTAGACTTGGGCAGGGGTATTAGTCACCTTTAAGTAGGTGGGGACAATTAAAGTTAACGGTTGAGATTAGGGAACAGGGAACTTCTTAACAGGGAACAGTAAGGGTTTGAGGAACATTCACAGAACTTAACATAGTTCGCTTTATTTCCACCGACCTACTTAATCTGCCATCTGGCTTCTGTCTCCTTTGCTCTCTGCCCTGGAGTCTTCTGCCTCCTGCGATAAAGCCTCAACGATCAAATTAAATACATAACAGCTTATAATTCCTCAGTACCCCTCCAGATGTCTCTGTCGTGATTGCAATTTATCCAGGCAGCTTCGATCCGATCACTCTAGGACACCTCGATATCATTGAGCGTAGCTGTAAGCTCTTTGATACCGTCATTGTTGCCGTACTCCGCAACCCGAGTAAATCGCCATTGTTTACAATACAAGAGCGAGTACAACAGATTCGCGGCTGTACCCAACATCTGTCGAATGTCGAAATCGATAGCTTCACAGGTTTGACTGTGGACTATGCCAAACTCAAGAATGCTCAAGTCTTACTGCGGGGACTACGGGTGCTTTCAGACTTTGAGAAGGAACTCCAGATGGCGCATACCAATCAAACCCTCTGGGATGAAATAGAAACCGTTTTTCTCGCCACGTCTAACGAGTACAGTTTTTTAAGTAGTAGCGTAGTGAAAGAGATTGCCAAATTTGGCGGATCTGTTAACCATCTTGTTCCCCCGCAGGTTGCCCTAGATATTTGCCGATGTTACGCCCAGAGTCATCCCGCATCGAACCCAACCAACTCCCAGAACCCAACCCCCCAGAGAAATGCCTTTCCTCTGGAACCCCCGATGTAGATATCCAGCGAGAACTCACTAAGCTAGAGGACATGCTGTTTGATAGCCCACACATCCCCTTGACCAAGTACACTTTGATTGATGAAGAAGCGTTCTTAACCCAATTGGATGTGGTGCGGGCGAGTCTACCAGAGGCGTTTGAAAAATCTCAAAAGATTGTTCAGCAAGGGGAAGATATTCTCCTACAAGCAGAAGACTATGCCCAAGAAATCCTAGAAGCCGCTGAACGACAAGCTCAACAGATTCTGGATGACATGGGGATTGTGCAACAAGCCGAACTGGAAGCCAAGCAAATCCGGCAACGGGTTCAGCAAGAGTGTGAAACGCTACAGGAACAAACCCGGACTGACATTGAACAGATGCGCCGACAAGCCCAGCAGGAATTGGCACAACTGCGCCAACTGGCACTCGAAGAATGCGAAGACATTCAAAACGGTGCGGATGATTATGCTGATTCTGTACTCAATAGTATCGAGCAACAGCTTACTGACATGCTGAGGGTAATTCGCAATGGGCGTCAGCAACTTTACCAGGATGTACTACCCGGACAACCGCAAGATAAAGACGGGATTGGCGGCGCTGGGTCTCGTTCATCCTCAGCGTCACCGAAAAAGAAGAGTGGGTAAGGGTTGAGGGTTGTCCCTCTTCCCGTCCCTGAGAACCGTCAACCGAGTTCTAGGGCAGTCAATAGAAGTAATCGGTTATCTATTTAGAGGAATAAACTGATCATGGAGACTGACCAACCCGTCACCATAGATAACTTTGATTTCATGCTCACGTCCATTTTGTCCAGAAATAGTATAAAGAAACTGCTGACGCTCAGACTCTACACCAATAAACTGATAATTGAGTGAGTCTAAAGAGAATAAATCCTTGTATTGTGATATGATTCCCCTCAACTCGTCTTGACTAAACAAGGTTTCCTCAATATTCAAAACTCCGCTCAGCTTGTCAATGTCTTGGCTTTGAATGGCATCTATATACCGTTCTACTAAACGGTTAGCGTAAACTGAATAGAGCAAAAATGTATCATCCAACCGAATGGTTTTGTCTTGATAAACAGCAATCTGTTTACTAATCCCACCATGGTTAGCGATGCGGTAATTAAAGCGTTGAATCGGGGTTTGATTGCCTGTTTCACCCAGTTGTTCAACACCCAGACGCTCAAAATCAGTTATCTCTTCCCCTTGAAAATAAGCCTGATAATGGTTGAGTGCCGCTTGCACATTTTCAGGGGCGCGATCGCGTTCCATCAAGTAGGGCATAAAGAAGTTAACATTTTCCTGATTAATTGCCTCAATTGTGGCAGCAATTAACACATCAGCTTCTGCGGGTGTTAGGGGTTTAGCCGTTTGAGCGTCGGGAACTTGAGTTATGGTTTTTGGTGGTACTGTTTCCCCTTGACTAGAAACTGTCTCGGCTTGAGAGCATCCAAAAAAGAGAACGCTGCACAGACTAATCATCAAAATGATGGACTTATTCATACTCGAATTGGGTAAAAGGTTTAATGTCGCCAAATATTCGTCGTTGGCGCAACGACTACTAATAATTCTCCATCTGGACTAAACTGAAGTCCGGGCAAACTAATGTCAGATTCAATTCGAGGATAAGAAGAAGGATTTGATTATGAGTAGGGGCTTGATTACCAAGCCCCTACTCACCCTCGAATTAACCGATTTTGTCGCTTTGGTGCTGAGCGCTGGGCGAAGCATTCTTAGATAAAGCTTCTGGGCTTCGTACTTAATTTTTGGCAAGAATGCGCCAGCCCCTACAAAAATCCTGCCTTCTGCCCTAGAGCCTCCTGCCTTGTTTCCACCTCTAGCGAGATTATCCGGTTTGAGGTTTTATGTATCCTAGTTGGGGCATACTCGTAATGCAAATATTACAAGATTTCACCAAAGGACAGGCTACCCTGTAGGGGAAATAAACACGAGTACACGTTCAACTACGTTCTGACGAGAGATATATGACACAACCAAGCTTCGGAGTCATCGGTTTAGCTGTGATGGGGGAAAACCTGGCGCTAAATGTGGAAAGTCGCGGGTTTCCGGTGGCGGTATATAACCGGACTAGCTCGAAAACGGAAGACTTTATGGCAAAGCGTGCCTCGAATAAAAACGTCACCGCCGCCTATTCCCTGGAAGATTTTGTCAAAACCTTGGCACGTCCCCGCAAAATCCTAGTTATGGTCAAAGCTGGGAAACCCGTTGATATTGTCATTGATCAACTCAAACCCCTGCTCGAACCGGGCGATATGATTATCGATGGCGGGAACTCCCTCTACCAAGACACCGAACGCCGCACTAAAGACTTAGAAGCCACGGGACTCGGTTTTGTCGGGATGGGGGTCAGTGGTGGCGAAGAAGGGGCGCTCCATGGTCCTAGCTTGATGCCAGGAGGCACGGATACAGCCTATAAAGAGTTAGAACCGATTTTGACCAAAATTGCCGCTCAGGTGGATGATGGACCCTGTGTCACCTACATTGGTCCTGGGGGTGCAGGTCATTATGTGAAGATGGTGCATAACGGGATTGAGTATGGCGATATGCAGCTCATTGCCGAAGCTTATGATTTGCTCAAAAATGGTTTAGGACTGGATCACCAGCAGCTTCATCAGGTGTTTTCCCAATGGAATACTACCGATGAGCTAAATTCCTTTTTAATTGAAATTACGGCGGATATCTTTAAGTACATTGACCCGGATACGAATCAGCCTCTGGTTGATTTGATTCTGGATTCTGCCGGACAAAAGGGAACTGGACGCTGGACGGTGGTTAGTTCTCTGGAATTGGGTGTACCGATTCCCACCATGTACGCGGCGGTGAATGCGCGGGTAATTTCCTCGTATAAACAGGAACGGGTGGCGGCGGCGAAGGAGCTGATCAGTACGACGGGTAAATATGATGGAGATAGCCAAGCCTTTATCAATAAAGTCCGGGACGCGCTTTATTGCTCAAAAATGTGTTCCTATGCTCAAGGCATGGCATTGTTGGGTAAGGCTTCGGAGGAGTTTAATTACAACCTGAATTTGGCAGAAACGGCTCGGATTTGGAAAGGCGGTTGTATTATTCGGGCGGGATTTTTGGATAAGATTAAAAATGCTTTCAATGAGAATCCTAAACTGCCGAATTTATTGTTAGCGCCAGAGTTTAAGCAAACGATTCTGGATCGCCAAGATGCATGGCGGGAGGTGCTGGTGGCTTCTAATCAGTTAGGAATCCCGGTTCCAGCGTTTAGTGCGTCATTGGATTACTTCGACAGCTATCGGCGCGATCGCTTACCGCAAAACTTGACCCAGGCACAGCGCGACTACTTTGGCGCTCATACTTATGAGCGAACCGACAAGGAAGGGGTTTTCCATACCGAATGGGCGCAGTCATAGAGATATGATCCGCGTCGGTTAAAACTGATAGTTGGCATCATTTTTAGCGCCGACAGCCGCCCGGAGCCCGGAGTTCAAACTCCGGGCTAATAGCTTAAGTCCATTAAAATGGACTACTTCCTTCCCACAATATAATTAGGGCTTGATTAGGTACTGTTCATGGCTGAAATACCTATCAGCGTTAGGTTTTATAGCTGTAGCCATAAAGGTTAGAACTTTCTTTAACGGCTGAAACGAGAAGGTATAGCAACCGCCATGGCTGTTGGGACACATCATTTATGTTCCAGACGCGCCACGGCGCGTCTCTACAATGGTGCCGAACGTCCTAATCGATGTGTCTATTGCTATATCAGTAAGAACCCTTCTGCCTTCTACCCTGGAGTCTTCTGCTTTTTGCGATAACTTATGACTTTTGACTTTGCGATGAATTTGAACGACATAGGTAGGGGTATTGCTACCCCTAAACCTATCTCAGAAGACACTTATTCTTTAACCGCCCTGAACGATTAACTGGATGACTAGATGGTTATCTCCATGGGGTTGGAAGTTACTGGGATTCACCCTTCTGAATCCTTGCCAACCCCGTAGTGACGATTTATCTGACTCCAAACTTAGTCATCATCATCATCGTCATCGTCATCGTCATCGTCATCGTCATCGTCATCGTCATCATCGTCATCGTCATCATCGTCATCGTCATCGTCATCGTCATCATCGTCATCATCGTCACCGATGTCGGTTTGGTCTCCAGTATCGATATTGGTTTCATCATCGACAGTATTGGTGTCACCCGTATCGATATTGGTTTCATCATCAACAGTCGTGGTGTCACCCGTATCGATCGCGGTATCATCTTCGACAACGGTATCGAGTTCCTCATCGGAAATCTGGCGCAAACCCACCAAACCGGGGAAGACGCGACTGCTAGCACCAACCATCTTGTAGCCTTGGCGACCTAACGCTCGACCGCGACTGGTGCGAGTGGCGACAAGATAGCGATTACCGCCACGCTCTGTATAGTTAACCCGTACCCGTCCTTGAGCAGCACTGGCGCTGGTGAAACGGATAGAGTTAGAAATTTCATATTGGCTTTCAGCGTTGCTGGAAGTGCCAGAGAAAGCAATCAGGTTAGTATTCGCTGAGCTAGCACCTGATGCGGCTGTAGTACGGGTTACTGATCCAGCACTTGTTGAAGTTCCTGTAGTAACTGCAACTCCCGACGTTTCTGAGACGGCTGCTGCTCCGGAACCGTCACCCGTGAAGACGAATGTGTTACCACTGTTGGCGTTAACAAAGTTGATGGACGTGCTGCTGGAGGCGGTGTTCCTGACTAGAGTGATCGTGTTGTTACCGAAATCAATGTCGGTATCGAAGACTAGTCTTGGACTTGCACAAACGTTACAGACGGCGATTAGGTTATCGTCATCATCGAAGTCATATTCAAAGTTGTTACTGTTCGTGTATTCAATGGTGAAGCTACCATCTTCTTGCACCACTTCACCTGTATTGGTAGCGCCGAACCCTGCTATAGCCCTGAAGGCTACATCGCCAGTACTTTCACCTTTGATTTTCGCACCGCCCTCTTGCTCAAACTCGAACTTCGTCTCGCTTTCACCCGTGCTACTAAAAGCGGCGGTATTAAAACCATACAGTGTCGCAAAGCCCTGGCTTTCACCTTCAATCTTGAATTTTTTTAGATCATCGGTGAATTCCAACTGATCACGTTCATCATACTCAGCATCACTGATCGCAATATCTACAACACCAAGTTCGCCCTTAATTTTGAACTGACTCGCTTCATCATCACCAACGGTTTCAATCTCAAATTTTTTATTGGCTTCACCAACAAAACTGACTTGGCTACCATTTATTGCCAACCCATACTCATCAAAAGCTAAGTCTTCTCCCTCAAACTTGAACTTGAGAGTTTGCGCCAAAGAACCCTCTTGAGATACCGTTACGCTGCCAAAGTCTCCCAAACTTACACTCGCAGGTAAATCAATCAGACCACTATCGAGATCAGCCTCAAAGTCACCCACCTGCAATTCACCATCTGCGGCGGAAAAACCTTCAGTTTCCACAGAAGCACCGAGAACTGGCAAGAAAATTAGTGGCGCACTACCCACTTCGTCAGGACTAATCAGGGTTCCGTCAAAACCCAAATTTTGACTAAAAGAACTCAGTGTAAACTCAAGGACTGTATCTCGACCAGAAAAGGCAAAAGCGCTACCGCCGATAGCAGCTAGTCCCGTCAGTTGTCCCTTTAATACGCCTGTATCACCATTGCTGGGCATACCATCCCCATTGTCAGTAAAGCTGGCAGCACTGGGAACAAATACAGATGTGGTAGTTATACCATTGGGGGTTTCTATTTCCAGCCTCTGCACAGCCGCGTCAAATAACGTTACATTTCCCGCCGCATCCATTCCTGGCACAAAGAAAGCGGCTTCACCCGCTATTTCTCCACCTGTAACTTCAATTTGAGCATTGGCTCCTGGTGCGAGTAAAACGGCTAAGCCACCAGCGACACCTAAACCGACAATGTAGCGTAGTGATTTGATAATCATCTTTAAGACTCCATCCGTGAATGAACTAAAAGAACTGAGGTATTTTTAACTGACTTCGAGACCCAACTGCCACTATTGATATGTCCTGATTTAATCCTGAACAGAGTCAGATCGCAAAGTATTAATCAAGAAGAGGGGGATAAAATGCCCTAAAGCTGCTTGCCAAGTTGGTGTATGCACAGATGAGACAACACAGGTTATTGGTAATTTCTCCAGCTCTTACTCAACTATGACGCCTGCGACTTAGTGCAGTTCCTCTAGGGGGGCATCTTTACACAAACTTCATCAAAAACCTCAAGTGCAGACGCTGCTTAGGATTGCTCCGTAACCACCAATAAAATTAGGGCAGCTTTATCCCTCTCCTTGGCAAAGTGAAGAGGGATTATTTCGACATTCCAGCAGACTATCCTAACCAAGATTATCCGGCTTTCCCTGAATCTAGAACGTAAAGGTCGTGCGGATAGCACCAATCGTGATCGTATCGTTGTCATCGTTGTGCAGGGGATTGAAAATCACAATCACCCCAGGCGTAATGCTGATATTGTCTGCCACTTGCCAGCGATAGAACGCCTCCAAATGAGTTGTCGTATCCGGTTGATCTCCCGGTTCACCAACTTGGTCTATCTGATTCAAGAAATCTGCCAAAGTTCCGCCATAGTTGGTAAAGTCAGGGACATTCCTGCCTGTAGTTAGGTCACTGTCCGTAATTCGAGGCGGTTGTCCCACATACAAACCAAACATGTTCCCTTCGCCAAATAAATCTGGGAGATTGAGAAAAGCCATCCAGTTAAACGTCTCAACCTCTCCTGAACCCCCACCCTTTAACTCAGAGGTGGTGTAACCAGCCCAACCGCCAACGGTTATCCGGGGTGTAACTCGCCATTCCAAACCAGCCCCAAAAGCATCCGTGTTTATGGGCGCTCTGTCTGAGATACCAGGTAGCGCTAATAAGTCATCGCCAACTCCAGTTCCTAATCGCCCAAAAGGAGAATAGGCATTGATGTATTGTACAGAGACATCAAGTGTATCTATGGGAGAGACCACTAGCTGTGCCCCAACAGAAGTTTCCCCATTGTCTCCGCCAAAGATACCCCCATTATCTGTATCTGCTGGCGTACTAGCGGAGTAGACACCTTGTAAACTAATGCGGGTGGCAATTTGCCAATCAAAGCCGATCCCACCACTACCATTGCCAGTATTAATAATCGGATTACGTTGGGCAAAGCGAGACAGAGGTCCAGAACCCGCACTTTCAATCCGGTTGACTCCCCGAAAGACATTAACTGGGTTAACGCCTTCTGGTCCGACGATTACCGCAAAATTGCTGCCAATGAGTTGACGATAGTTGAGGTCAGTCAATTCTAAATCGTTATCGTTGTCATTTTCATATCCCAAGGCGACATAGTTATCTAAGAAGAAAGGTTCTGCACCAGAAGGAGTCGTAGTCGTGCTACCATTGCCTGCTTGGAAACTGGTTAACAGCAGACTGCGAGGACTCAACTGAGTAAACAGACTCAATTGCACATTATTAATGACATTGACATTAGTGTCTGGGTCTTCTAGGGCATCGTTCTCAGCAAATGTGTTGAAAAGGAATTCAAAGTCGTTATCGTCGCTACGTCCCTGAACCCCAAAAATCGCCTGCCCAAACAGTTTAGTCGTCGTCGAGAACTGATTATCCTCCAAAAAGGCAGTTCGACCTTCCAAGTTATCCACCCGCGCCCCTAGGGTGGCAATTTCTGCCTCAAACTCCAGCACCAACCGCCGCAAGGTCTCTAATTCCCCAGTGGGAAACTCGGAACGACCCGCAATCAACCGCTCAATTTGCTGCATACAAGCATTCAACCCGGCGGCAAATTCATACCGGGTCATCGCCCGATTACCACGGAATGTGCCATCTGGATATCCGGCAATACAACCATAGCGTTCTACCAGACTCCGCAGTGCCTCATACGCCCAGTCTCCGGGAGAAACATCTCTTAACTGAGACACATTGGTCACTTGACCCATTGAGTCAGATTCCTCTACCGCCTCTAGAGGATCAACGAACAGCGGATCAGGAACAGTGGGATCACTCGCCTCTTCCACTTCTGGTAAGGCTTGGGCTAAGTCTTGAACTTTGATGTCCTCAAAGGCTTCCTCGGATTCAATCAGGGAATTCCTTGGCGTCATCATTTCGACTTCATCGATATCGGATGCGGCTGGTTCAGTCGTGATGTCTGCTTCTGTTACGGGGAATGCTATGTCAACCGCAGCAGTCACTTGTTCTGTTTCCAGGGGTAAAGGTAGTCCTGGGTCTACCCCTGAAGTTTGGGTCAGCGCCAAATCGGTCGGCTGCGACGCTGAGGATTCCACAGAGGTCGCTTGCGCCGCCGAAAAGCTGGTGATCCAGCAACCTAATGTGGCAAACATTAACGCTGATGACGCCGTTTTTCCCCAACTTCTATAAATTGTCATGGTTTTATAACTCCTCACAAAAACCACACTCGCCCTCGATTGTAGCCAGAAATCAGAGAGAATTGTCAATTCGCTTTTATTCCTTAATCAAAGCTAAGTTTCCTTTTGGAGAAAAAGAAAAGGAACGGGGAATAGGAAACAGGAAACAGGAACAAGGAAAGGAATTGAGGACTTGACAATTCTTAACCTAGTTAACAAAATTTATGTTCAGGTAATTAGGGCTTGCTGCATGGGTGTAGATGGTATGCCACACAAGGGTTCCCAGCCATTTTTTGACCCAGCAAGTGCTTTCGTTTTGGTGTCTAGACGGTCAAAAATCTGGCGATACAACTAAAAGCAGCATCTTCCCCATCTTCCCCATCTTCCAGACGTGCCATGGCACGTCTCTACAAGCTTCCCCTGCTCTCTACCCCACCATAAGACTTATTCAGCCGCCCCTAATTAAGGACAGGTTTTACCGATCGCGTTCGGTTGATGTCCGATAACTTGACTGGCGATAGTCTTTCTAGAGGAGCAGGACTATCTGTAAGGGTAAGACAAGTTGCCGATTGGCTCAGGATTTCTAATCTAAGATCCCTGATCCCCGGAGAATTGTCAGAATTACTTGTCATTTCGTAAACTTATGCCAACCAAATCTCAGGAATAGCGCTAAGATCGAATTCATTTAGTTGAGGAATGCAAGGAATGGGTGAAGCAAAACGTCGTAAAACTGCACTTGGAGACAAGTACGGTCAAGAGGCGAGACTCTTCCCCTGGCTCCCAATTACTAAAAGTCAGGGTGAGCAGTTCGTCAAACTAACGACTAAGGGCGCTTGGATTGGCATCGGCTTTCTCGTCGCCTGGTGGCTAACCGTGCGCTTTGTTGGACCAACATTCGGTTGGTGGCAAATCAATTAGCCAATTCCCACCGATGGACTAGGCGGCAATGGTATCAGATTCAGGATCACCATTGTCACGTCTGATACAACTGATTAGGAATTTGTATCAGATAACTTGAGGATTGTCCCCAATAACTTGAGCTACCTAGAGAGCAACTCGCCTGAAGTGGGCTAGAATCGTGGAGCCAGATCATCAAGCTAGAATTGCTCAAATCCCTAACTCTGTTAGTCAATTTGAGGAATCAGCCGAAGACAAGGCTTGTTCATGTTTTGCACTGACCCCTCCCAAAACAGAGTCTTAAATCCTTAATAAAGTATAAAATCTAATATTCGTAGGAAACGTGTTTGGAGGATTAACGTGTTCATAAGACTTGCAGAGCAACATCGTCAATTTGTACGAGATTTAGTCATGAATCTTCAGGCTTTGGCGATCGTGCTAGAAAACCGAGGCTATTTGGCATCATGCTATACCTGCGGCAATCAAATGAATAGTGCCTCATTCATGGTTAGTCTGGGCGATAGTCACCTAATTCGTTTTTTGGTCTCCGATTACGGGATCACTTGGACGGAAATGCGCGACGATCGCGAACTGATGAAGCTAGAAGGGGCTGAAGCGATTAGCCAACTTCAGGACTTAGCGGATCTGGTCAAATACCAAATTCAACCGTCTGCTGAGGTTAGTTATACTTCAGCGCGATCGCCAATTAACTCTGAGCGCGAATCCATTGAAGTGATTGGTTAAAAGTCAGATTGTTTGGAACATCACCGTTTCCTTGTCTTAAGGTAAGACTTCAGGTAACGCGAGGCGAGAGGTTCAATGAGATGGTGCAATTTAACGCCCTCTTGCCTCTAGCGTTTACCGATGCCAGGTTGGGGTATTATACCTTAATCTTCGGCAAAAATGTAGCGATGTAACTCGCTTTTATCCGGTTCCGGACTGGTTTGAGCAAATTGTACCGCATCATTGATAACGTCCTGAATGCGTTGGTCGATCGCCTTAAGTTCTTCAGTGTCGGCGAGATTTTGCTCTGTTAGGTAAGTAACTAGCTTTTTAATCGGATCGCGAATTAGCCAAAAATCCTTCTCTTCGGAGGTGCGAAGTTCATCCGGATCAGCCAGGGAATGACCTCGGAAGCGATAAGTCAGGGCTTCAATTAAGGTCGGACCTTCACCCGCCCGAGCCCGGGCGACGGCTTCTTGGGCGACGGAGTGTACCGCCAGAACATCCATCCCATCCACTTCAATTCCCGGCATACCAAAAACACTAGCTTTCTTATAGATTTCTGGCTGGGATGTTGCCCGTTCGTGCGCCATACCTATTGCCCATTTGTTATTTTCCACAACATAAATAATCGGCAATTTCCACAAGGCTGCCATATTTAAGCATTCAAAAAACTGACCGTTATTGCAGGCACCATCGCCAAAAAAGCAAGCCGTAACCTGATCAGCATTCGGATCACCCAAGGCGTCACGGTGATATTTTGACGTAAATGCTGCTCCTGTAGCAACGGGAATTCCCTCCGCGACAAAGGCAAACCCCCCCAAAAGATGATGGGGTTGTGAAAATATATGCATCGAACCCCCGCGTCCTTTAGAGCATCCCGTGGCTTTGCCAAATAACTCCGCCATCACCTCCCGTGGGGGAACCCCTGCACTCAAAGCATGGACATGATCGCGATAGGTGCTACATACATAATCATAATCCCGGCGCATTGCCCGAATTACTCCCGTAGACACGGCTTCTTGACCGTTGTAGAGGTGGACAAAGCCAAACATTTTGCCCCGGTAATACATCTCAGCACACTTGTCCTCGAACAAGCGCCCTAAAATCATATCTTCGTAAAGCAGTAATCCTTCGTCTCTGGTGATTTGACCGTCTTGAACTTGAAACTTAGGTAACGTCCGTTCCTGAACCATGGCGAATCGAGTATCCTTGCAGCAATTACTATACTGTTATTTTGTGATCAAAACTCAAAGCTATTTTTCAGTTAGGATAGGCAGTATTGCTAGAATGACTACTATGTTGGGGATGCTATAGGTTACCATACATGAATTCAGTTGTTGCAGCGCTGGGGAAGTGAACCGTGCGAATTCCGCTCGATTACTACCGAATATTAGGATTGCCGATCCAGGCAACACCAGAACAGCTTCAAGTCGCCTATCGCGATCGCACTCTCCAACTTCCGCGTCGGGAATATTCGGAAGTGGCGATTGCCTCTCGCAAGGAGTTGCTGGATCAGGCCTATGCGGTTCTCTCTGACCCGGAACAGCGATCAAGTTATGATCAGAGCTTTCTGGAGAAAACCTACAACCCAGAATCTAGCCCCTCTTTACCCCTGGAATCAATTGTCTCTGGGGCTGAAACAACAGCTACGGAGACGATTGATCCCAATAATCCCAGCCTAGACATCAGCAAGGAACAATTTGTGGGCGCTTTGCTGATTCTGCAAGAACTTGGGGAATATGAACTCGTCTTGCAGTTGGGACAGCCCTATTTGCACAGTCGTGACAGCATCAGTTTGGATAAAGGTCACTTGGGTGACCCGCAACTGGTGCGACCCGATATTTTCCTGACCCTAGCGCTGGCGTGTTTGGAACTGGGGCGGGAACAATGGCAGCAAGGTCGGTACGAAAATGCCGCCTTGTCCCTGGAAACGGGTCAAGAATTACTCCTGAGTGAAGGTTTATTTCCGACGGTGCGGGGCGAAATTCAAGCCGATCTCTATAAGCTGCGTCCTTACCGGATTCTGGAATTGCTGGCATTACCCGATGAAAATATTGCCGAACGGCGTAAGGGTTTACAACTGTTGCAAGATATGCTACAGGAGCGGCAAGGAATTGATGGCAGTGGGGATGACCAGTCGGGGCTAAGTATTGATGACTTTTTGCGCTTTATTCAGCAGCTACGGGGTTACTTAACCGCGGCTCAACAACAAACCCTGTTTGAAGCAGAAGCCCGCCGCCCTTCAGCCGTCGCCACCTATCTGGCGGTTTATGCCTTGATTGCGAGAGGGTTTGCCCAGCGTCAACCGGCTTTAATTGCCCGGGCGAAACAAATGTTGATGCGGTTGGGGCGGCGTCAGGATGTGCATTTAGAACAAGCCGTCTGTGCGCTGCTGTTGGGTCAAACGGAAGAAGCCAGTCATGCTTTGGAACTGAGTCATGAATACGAACCGCTAGCCTTTATTCGGGAACAGTCTCAAGGCGCTCCGGATTTGTTACCGGGATTATGTTTGTATGGAGAACGCTGGCTGCAAAATTCTGTATTTCCCCATTTCCGAGACTTGGCAGAACAAACCGCCTCGTTGAAAGATTATTTTGCCGATGAGCAGGTACAAGCCTATTTAGAGCAGCTTCCGGAATCGACGCCAACGGCTAATAATCAATGGTCAGTGACGGCTCAGAAGAAAGCCTATACGACAACAGGCGCATCCGCAGGTCGGAGTAACGGTCATTCTGGCGATCGCGAACCAGCAGTTGTGGGTTCATATAGCAGCACAAAGCGCGATCGGGCAGCTCAGACGGCGAGTTTGGCAGGGGGGAGCGATCGCGCCTCGGTATCCGGTGTCTCGACGTTACCCGTAAGCCAACGGGTTGCTTCAGCAACGAGTCGGGTGGCAGAACCTACAACTCAAGCCATTAATTCTTCTGGGGATTCACCAACAAATATGGCGGTTAAATCAGCGCCACCAGGACGTTCCACTAAAGTCCGATCAGAAGCAGAAGCCAGTCGAGTTCGTCCGGCGTCTGGGGTATCCACTCCGTCTGCTGAACCCGGACATCTGGATCACTCAGCTCCAGGACGCCTGCAACGACTACCGGAACGCCACAAGATCGCTAAAAACCGACGCTCTATCTTGCTGGTTATTGCTGGAGTCGTGGGTATCGGATTAATCGGGTGGTTGTTAATCGCTTGGATACAAAAAATCCAACAAAGTCTCTCTGCGCCAGCCTTAGAAGGTGAACAACCAATGGTGGAACTGGCTCAACCTCCGATTCCGATTCCCGAAGCCGATAGTCAGTTAATCGCACCCGGAGGTCCGCTGACCCAAGATACAGCCCAGCAAGTGATTCAAACCTGGCTTTCGACCAAATCGCAAGTGTTCGGACCCGATTATCAAATTGATCGATTGGATCAAATTCTAGTTGATCCAGCTTTGTCGGTTTGGCAGCGGCGGGCGCAAGCTAATCAGCAACGGAACATTTATGCCCAGTATGATCACCAGGTTAAAGTAACATCTGTGCAAACGAATCCGGCTAATTCTGACCAAGCGAAGGTAGAAGCAGCGGTTAAAGAACAAGCCCGTTTCTATCAAAATGGTGAAATTAATCAGGGACTCTCATACGATGAGAACTTGCGGGTTCAGTATGAGTTGGTGCGCCAAGAGGGTCAATGGTTTATTAAAGATATGGCGGTCAGGTAGGTCATTTGTCATTTGTCATTTGTCATTCGTCATTCGTCCTAAGCAACCTCTACCAGATCCCCGACTGCTTCAAGAAGTTGAGGATCTCATTAGAAGTCGGGGATCTCATTAAAGGTGATTAGAAACTAAACGTCGTCCGGATTGTACCTACCCAAATGTCATCATTTCCATCATCGTGATTGGGATTCAAAATCACATAAGCTCCCGGTGTAATTAGGATATTATCGGTAATTGGATATTTGTACTGTGCCTCGATTAAGAAAGAGGTATCATCATCCTCATCACCGCCATCAACATCCGTTAACTTGGGTGGCATTCCTCCAGCCACTGAAAAAATAGCACCCTCTTTCCCTAAGTCAAGGAAAGATACACTTGCCATCCAAGTCCATAAATCTGCATTATCTCCTTCTCTGGCACCCGCTTCCGCTTCTGCATCAATGTAACCGCCCCAACCCGCTAAGTTAATCCTCGGCGTAACTCGCCAGCTTCCTTGGATGCCAAAGCGCAAAGCGGAAGTCGCAATTTCGCCAAAGGGTTCTTTTGCCCGTGGACTTCCTGTGCTACCAGAAAGGTTAACATCTTCACCGGGATAGTATGAATAGCCAAAAGCAAAGCCTAAATCTAACGTGTCTGCTAAGGCTAGATTTAACTGAGAAATGGCAGTAAAATCACCATTGAATACCCCATCCTTATCGGCTGGACTCTCACTTTCACCCGTCACATACGCCACATCTAAACTCAGGGAATCACTGAACATAATATTAGCGCCCACGCCTTGTTCAGCATTATTCCGAAAGACAAAAGGATTGCGGCGATAAAAGCGATTCAAGGCTCCTGTGCCGCTACTTTCTAGATAGGGATTGTGTACGTCAGCTATTTCATTAAAATCAAAGTCATTAGCACCAATGGCAATCATGATTTTATCGCCCAAGGGAAATT
>NZ_JBKHHI010000003.1:0-64306 GCF_046539235.1 Coleofasciculus sp. | reverse complement strand
GTCATTTGTCATTTGTCATTTGTCATTTGTCATTTGTCATTTGTCATTTGTCATTTGTTAGGGAAGAGGGAATCAACACTGAGGAAGCTATGACTAAAGAAACCGTTGATTTTGGTGAATATGTCGATCGCATGGCAGAGTTGATTGATTTGCCGATTGACCCAGAATACCGTCCTGGTGTCGTTGATAACATTACTCGAATTGCCGCGATCGCACAATTGGTGAATGAGTTTGCGTTACCGGATACTATAGAAGCTGCACCAGTCTTTGAACCATGACCTTTAATTGGAGACAAGCCGACGCTGTGGGGATAGCTACGGCGGTTTATCAGGGTGAAATAACCGCCCGTGCGATCGCGCGGGATTGTTTGGCGCAGATTGATGCCCGTAATCCTAGCTTAAATTGTTTTACCGCCGTTACCGCTGACACGGCAATCGCCGAGGCGGAACGGGTGGATCAGGCGATTAGCAGAGGGGAATTTCCTGGCGTCTTGGCGGGGGTTCCGTTTGCGGTGAAGAATTTATTTGATATCGCGGGATTAACCACCCTAGCCGGATCAAAAATTAATGCCGAAAATCCCCCGGCTAACCAAGATGCTACCGCCGTTGCCCGACTGAAGCAAGCAGGGGCGGTGCTGGTGGGGGCGTTAAATATGGATGAATATGCTTATGGGTTTGTTACGGTAAATAGCCATTATGGGGCAACACCAAACCCAAATGATCCGACTCGCGTTTCCGGTGGATCATCGGGGGGTTCCGCTGCTTCAGTCGCCGCTGGATTAGTTCCCCTTACTTTGGGTTCTGATACTAATGGTTCAATCCGGGTTCCGGCTGCATTGTGCGGAGTTTTTGGGTTAAAACCCACATACAGGCGTTTATCACGGGCGGGGGCGATTTTATTTTCCAGTAGTTTAGATCATATTGGTCCGTTTGCTCGATCAGTACGAGATATGGCTACCGCGTTTGATATCCTTCAGGGAAGCGATGAACGTGATCCGGTATGTACGCAACGTCCTCCAGAACCTTGTTTACCACAACTGGAACAAGGAATTGAGGAATTACGGATTGCGGTAGCGGGGGAGTATTTTGCTCAAGGCGCTACCCCAGAAGCCTTAGATGCTGTTGCTAAAGTCGCCCAGGCGCTGAATGTTACAGCTACAGTGAGCATACCGGAAGCGCATCGGGCAAGAGCGGCGGCTTATATTATTACAGCGACAGAAGGCGCTAACTTACATTTTGCCAACTTGCGATCGCGTCCACAAGATTTTGACAGAGCCACGCGCGATCGTTTTTTAGCGGGGGCTTTAATTCCCGCCTCGTGGTACATTCAGGCGCAACGGTTTCGCCAATGGTATCGCCAAAGGGTGCAGGAACTTTTTCGGACGGTAGATATTATTCTCGCACCAACTACGCCTTGTGTCGCCCCCCGCATCGATCAAGAAACAATGGTAATTGGGGGAGAAGATATATTAGTGCGCCCGAATTTGGGACTGTTTACCCAACCTTTATCTTTTATTGGATTACCTGTTTTATCGGTTCCTGTCAAGTCGTCTAGTTCTCTACCCTTAGGTGTGCAAATTATTGCCGCTCCTGATCATGAAGCCATGATCTTGCGCGTCGCCGCCGTATTGGAGGGTTAACTCAAAACTATGCCCTCGAAGGTCGTGAAGGGTCAACACTCCACCGTCACCCCCCTTTGCTTGTGGTAACCCGATCCCACAACCGGCAAAGATTGCGCTAAACTCTAACATAGCAACGGAAGTTACTCTATCCTGATGTCGGAGTCTGGGAAAGCTATAAAACTATTCCCAAGTACACAAGCAGGGTAGAGATTGTGTCAATCGTCGCTAAGCTTCTTGGCAGAAATTTTACCTGGAGGTGGGTTGAACCCACTTTTTTTGTTGAAGTTTTTCTATGACTCATCCCCTGATTCCACAACTAATCGATTTGGCAACCCCAGTAGCCGAAAAATTGGGATTGGAGTTCGTTGGGGCGGTGTTTCACACGAACAGACGTCCCCCTGTACTTCGGGTAGATATCCGCAACCGCGACGGCGATACGGGTTTAGATGACTGTGAACGCATGAGTCGGGCTTTAGAAGCTGAATTAGATGCCGTGGATCTGATTCCTGACGCCTATGTTTTGGAAATTTCTAGTCCTGGGATCTCGCAAGAGCTAACGACAGACCGAGACTTCATCGCATTTAAAGGATTTTCCGTGGTGGTCAACACCGCTGAACCTGACCAAGGACATAAAGAATGGCGAGGGAAATTAATTCGCCGGGATGATACCCGTGTATATATCAACCAAAAAGGACGGGCGATCGCCATTCCTCGCGATCAAGTGACTAAAGTGCAGTTCGATGAGCAGGGTTAAACCAGTTTAGAACATTAAGTAATTAGTCATTTGTTAACCACCCCCAATAAACAGTTTATGGAGATTTGCCTATGTCTATCGTTAATCTGCCGGGACTAAAAAAGATGATCGAAGAGATCTCTCAAAGCCATAATCTACCTAAATCAGCAGTCCAACAGGCGCTGCGAGAAGCACTGATCAAAGGCTATGAGCGCTATCGTCGAGCGCAACGCATGGAGCGACCTCATTTTGATGATGAGTATTTTAACAACTTTGAAGTCGATTTAGATATCGAAGAAGAAGGATTTCGGATTCTTTGTACCAAAAGCATTGTTGAGGAAGTTGGCAACACCGATCATCATATTTCCCTCAAAGAAGTTCAAGAAGTCGCATCAGAGGCACAATTAGGTGACTCGGTGGTTCTGGATGTTACCCCAGATCAACGTGATTTTGGTCGAATGGCAGCTATTCAAACCAAGCAGGTACTCTCCCAAAAACTCCGGGATCAACAGCGTAAGTTGATCCAAGAAGAGTTTGAAGAGTTAGAAGGAACGGTACTCCAAGCCAGAGTGCTACGATTTGAGCGGCAATCGGTGATCATGGCAATTAGCAGTGGCTTTGGTCAGCCGGAAGTGGAAGCCGAACTGCCCAAACGCGAACAATTACCCAACGATACCTATCGCATTGGCAGTACCTTTAAGGTTTTTCTCAAAAAAGTGCGTGAAGGTCCTCACCGTGGACCCCAGCTTGTGGTTTCGCGAGCTTCGGCTGGTTTAGTGGTCTATCTGTTTGCTAATGAAGTCCCAGAAATCGAAGATGAAGTCGTGCGAATCGTGGCGGTGGCGCGAGAAGCTAATCCGCCTTCGCGTCATGTCGGACCTCGGACTAAAATTGCCGTGGATACCCTAGAGCGGGATGTTGATCCCGTTGGGGCTTGTATCGGCGCTAGGGGATCGCGGATTCAAGTAGTCGTCAATGAATTGCGTGGCGAAAAAATAGATGTGATTCGCTGGTCGCCTGATCCGGCTACCTATATAGCCAATGCTCTGAGTCCCGCACGAGTTGAGGAAGTATTATTGGTGAATCCGGAAGGGCGTCAGGCTCACATTTTGGTCGCCGAAGATCAGCTCAGTTTAGCTATTGGCAAAGAAGGGCAGAATGTTCGCCTAGCGGCTCGTCTCACAGGTTGGAAAATTGATATTAAAGATATCGCCAAGTACGACTACGAAGCTGAACACCAGAAAATGCAGGAGTTACAAGCCGTGATCGCACAGAGGGAAGCCGAACTCGCTGATGAACAAGAGGATGAGGAGCAACCAGAGAGAGAAACTGCCTCACCAGCCAAGTTAGAGGCAAAGGTGACAAATCCTCAATCCTTAGCCGAGGAGGAATTTGCTGAAGACGAGGCAGAATTTGCTACTGAAGAAGACGAGGCAGAATTTGCTACTGAAGAAGAGGAGGCAGAATTTGCTACTGAAGAAGAGGAGGAGGATATTTTGTCCTAATCTTATGGAACCCAATTACCGACGTTGCCTAAGTTGTCGCCGGGTGGCTCAAAAACAAGCATTATGGCGAGTTGTGCGAATCCATCCATCGCGACAGGTAAAATTAGATCAGGGAATGGGACGTTCAGCTTATATCTGTCCTCAAGCGAATTGTCTGGCAGCTGCTCAGAAGAAAAATCGATTGGGACGAGCGCTGAGGGCATCGGTTCCCGACGAAATTTATCAACGACTATGGCAACGTTTAGAACCTTGTCCCGGCAGCATCCAACGCAGCTGCGATTGAGCCAATGCATCAAAAAAACTCCAGCAAGGCTCTCAATCAACCTAAGCAATCGCTAGGATAGTAAAGAAGTACCATTACTAATGGTGTTCGGAGGTGAGTCTGTCCCTGATCAAGTTAACAACTCCTACCTGAGTGAGGAAGATACTGAGGATCTAGGGATCTAGAAAATCTATCTAGTTTTGTTAAGATTTGTGTAAGTTAACTATCCAGGCTCTGATTAAGAGCTTAGAGATATCCAACTGGCTAACAGTCAATGATCGCCTGTGTAACATGAGTTATTGGTGAGTTATCGAGTAGACTCTTAAAGACACCTTATTGATTTAAGCCCATCCGGCAGGAAAACCAATGACCACGCACGCTTTCAATCATTTAGTTATGGTGTAACAATATGTACGACGGGGGAATAGTGGATGAACAACGGCAAAGTCAGAATTTACGAATTATCACGGGAATTGAATTTGGACAACAAGGACATTTTGAATATTTGCGAAGGACTTCATATTGCAGTCAAAAGTCACAGTAGCACGATTACAGAATCTGAAGCTGAGCGAATCAGAGCGGCGGCGGAAAAATATGCTGAGGGGATCACTAGCCTCAAAGGTCGTGACCAAACAACCTCAGCATCGGCTAACCATACAGATGGACAATCTAACAATAATAATCAGCGCAAACAGCAAATTCTGAGCGTTAAGCCTAAGCCTCGTTCCAGTTTTAGCTCTTCCCAGGGATCAGAATCTGGGTCAAAGTATTCTCAACCCCCCGTCAAGCCGACTGTGAATCCACCGCGTCCACCCGCCCAGCTTAATCGACCGACGACACCGGTGAATTTGCCGGAGGACGAGTCTGAGTCAGAAACAGAAACACCAACTCCATCTCAAGGGTCACAGGAGAACGAGACTAAAGCTGAAGTGGAAGCAAAACCCAAACTTATCCAACCCCCCGTTCGACCAGCGTCACCGAAACCCAGTCAACCCACCCAGGTCGAACGACCGAAATTGAAGCGCGATCGATCGGATGAGACCCCATCAGAGTCGGTTGACCGTTCCCAGCCGCCTGAATCGACGAGTTCTCCTGAACCGCCAACTCCGGTTCAAACTCCGGCTAAATCTCCCGCCCCAGCTCATCCGAAACCTCCGGCTCAGCCTGCTCCTAAACTTCAATCTCCTCCCAAACGTACCCGACCGACTCGTCCGGGTGAGAGTCCTGAAGTGGCGGCTATCGATTCGGGTTCCTTAGAACAGAAGCAGGAGGAGGTCGATGAGAGCGTAGAAACCCTTCTGGAACCGCCGGAACTTAAAAATCTTAAAGTCAAACGACCCACGCCGCCACGTCAGTCGAAGAAACGAGAATGGATTGATGAGGAAGAGGAACAGGAAGGAGCTAAACCTGGTGGAAAAGCGGCTAAGCTGAAGCGGCGACCTAAACTGATCGAAGAAGATGAGGAAGAGTTTGATAGTGACTACCAACAAGCTGACACCCCTGTGGCAGTCAGTATGTCGGTCGCTCGTCCTCCTAAACCTAAATCTCAAACGGGACAGACTCCCCCACCAACGGCAGCCAGTCAGGTTAGGAAAAAGCCAGAAGTTAAAACCGGCAGTAAACCAGAAAGTCGCGATCGCCGTCGTGAAAAGCAAGAAGTCGCTGAACGTCCTGAGCAAATTGTGTTAAACGATTCGCTAACCGTTCGAGAACTGGCGAATAAGCTGAACCTTGCCGAAACAGAAGTGATTAAGCAGCTATTCTTCAAGGGATTGGCAGTAAATATCACCCAAACCCTGGATCTGCCCACCGCTCAAATGGTTGCCGAAGAACTCGGAGTTGATGTTCAGACACAAGAAGCTGAATCGGAAGCCACTAAAGTGACCGAAATGCTGGATGCGGCTGACTTGGAATACCTGGTGCGGCGTCCACCCGTAGTCACAATTATGGGTCACGTCGATCACGGTAAAACCACGCTGCTGGATGCCATTCGCGAAACTAAAGTGGCACAAGGCGAAGCGGGAGGAATTACCCAACACATCGGTGCTTACCATGTCGATGTGGAGCATGAAGATAAAGTCCAACAGGTGGTCTTCTTGGATACTCCAGGTCACGAAGCCTTTACCGCGATGCGGGCGCGGGGAGCGCGAGTGACCGATATTGCCATTTTGGTCGTCGCCGCTGATGATGGGGTGCAACCGCAAACCCGAGAAGCGATCAGCCATGCTAAAGCCGCAGAGGTGCCGATTGTGGTTGCCGTTAACAAAATCGACAAGGAAGGGGCACAACCTGACCGAGTCAAGCAGGAGTTAATGGAACATGGATTAGTCCCAGAAGAATGGGGCGGTGACACGATCATGGTACCCGTGAGTGCGATCCAAAAAGAAAACTTGGATACGCTCCTGGAAATGATCCTGCTCGTTTCTGACATTGAAGAACTCTCCGCTAACCCCGCCCGATTAGCCAAAGGTACAGTTATTGAAGCCAACCTGGATAAATCTAGAGGTCCAGTTGCCACATTGTTGGTGCAAAATGGCACGCTGCGGGTGGGTGATACTCTAGTTGCGGGATCGGTCTTCGGTAAAGTACGAGCCATGATCGATGACCGAGGCAAACGAGTAGACGAGGCAGCACCCTCCTTTGCCGTAGAGGTATTGGGTTTAAGCGATGTCCCGGCTGCTGGTGATGAGTTTGATGTCTTTGAACAAGAAAAAGAAGCTCGCGCCGTTGCGGATACGAGAAGCCAAGAACAGCGCGAATCTCGCCTGCAACAGGTGATGTCGTCTCGTCGAGTCAGCCTGAATAGCCTCTCTGCCAAAGCTCAAGAAGGGGAACTCAAAGAACTCAACTTGATCCTAAAAGCAGATGTGCAAGGCTCCGTTGAAGCCATTCTGGGTTCACTCAAACAGTTACCCCAAAATGAAGTTCAAATCCGAGTCCTATTAGCGACGGCTGGAGAAGTCACCGAAACCGATGTTGACTTAGCAGCGGCTAGTGGTGCGGTAATCATTGGCTTTAATACCACTTTGGCTCACGGCGCTCGTTCTGCTGCTGAACAAGAGAGTGTTGATGTGCGCGAATACAACATCATCTATAATCTCTTGGATGACATTCAAGCGGCGATGGAAGGGTTACTGGAGCCAGAATTGGTGGAAGAACCCTTGGGTCAAGTGGAAGTCCGAGCTGTCTTCCCCGTCGGTCGTGGTGCGGTGGCAGGTTGCTACGTACAGTCAGGTAAAGCAGTGCGCAACTGCAAGATCCGAGTGCAACGTCGGGGTCAAATGATCTACGAAGGGGTACTTGATTCGCTGAAGCGGATGAAGGATGATGTCAAAGAGGTCAATGCCGGATTTGAATGCGGTATTCGTGTTGATAGATTCAATGATTGGACTGAAGGTGACATCATCGAAACCTATAAGATGGTGAGCAAGCGCCGGACTCTATCAGCGACTTAGGTGATAAGTGATTAGTCCTTGGTTCATGACTAAGGACTAATCACAAAAGATAAAGGACAACCCAATGCGCTCTTTTTGGTCTGAACCGTTCTTGTGGATACATTTGGCGGGTTTAGCCGCACTGCCCCTAACGTTAGAGGTTGTCGCCCTAGGACTGGCAACGGGTGAACCCCTGTTACCTATCTGGCTAGAACTCTTAATTGTGGCAGTTATCGGCATCGCACCAGTTTTGTGGATGCAATTGACCCGCCCCTTTGACATTTTTAGTCTGCTCGTGGTGGCTCTGAAACCCGATCGCCTAACGGAATCCCAACGGCGACTGTTGAGCTTATTTGACCGGAAAACCAACCCGCTGCTAACGATTGGGGCAGCAGGTTTTATGGTATGGGTTCTGTGGCAAATTTATAGCATCGCTCCTTTAGCCGCAGGGGTCGTTCCCTGGACAGTTCAAGGGCACATCGCTGGATTGGCTTTGGCAGGAGTTGGGTTTCTGGCAAGCCATTTATTTTTGCAAGTGCCTTTGAGTGTGGTTCAAGTTCTATTCACTAGCTCGGCGGAGTGGGCAGCAACTCAACCTTATCCAGTGGAAAAAATACCGGAAAACTTTACAGTACCAGGGTTTCGGGTCAAACAAATTTTACCGGCGATCGCCCCAGAGTCTTCCGTGGGCGAATCGTCCCCTGAACAGGTGGATTAAAACGGATTAGCGTGACATAAAAGTCAAGGGAGCTTGTTATCCTTACGTCCAGATGGTAGGGGCGACCCGCTTGCACAAATAAACGACGGTGTCCACTCAATTTACTCGGGTCGCCCTTCTTGTTCAACATCACGACGTCAAAAAAAAATAGGCATGTTGGCAATCAGTTGTTGCCAATGTAACAATTTAAACAACGCAGTTCCGTTATTCTGAAAATAAGGTTAAAAAATACAAACAACAGTTAAAAATTGCTACGAACTCATTTTGTTTAGATCACGAGCAAGGTTTATGAAAAGCACAACTGTATCCGAATCCAACCAAATTTCCCCAGATAGTCCAGTTTGGGACAATCTCAAAGAAGCGATCGCAGCCAGTTCTGGATTTCAACGCTGGCAGATGGAGCATCCCGCCGCCCATCACCTTCAAGATCGCAGCTTGGAACATCGGGTGCGTCGGTATTTGCGGGATACCCTAGAGACTCTGGCTTATTAATCAGGCGGGTAATCTGTTGCAGGATATCCGCTAAGCGATCGCCTTCAACATAAGTTAAGGTAATAAAGTGCCATCAGGCATAATGGCATAGCTAAGTTTAGCGTTATTGAGGATAGTATTATCCAAGTCTGCCTCTCTCAAGTCAGCACCCCTCAAATCAGCAGCGGTCAAATTCGCATTACTTAAATCCGCCGCCCTTAGTTCAGCAAGGCTTAAATTGGCACCAACTAGATTAGTATTCGCTAGTTTAGCTAGACTTAATCCAGCGCCAGCCAGATTCGCACGAGTTAGATTTGCACCGATTAATGCTGCCACAATCAGATTAGCGCCGGTTAACTTCGCCTCCGTAAGATTCGCAGAAACCAGACTCGCACCACTCAGGTTGGCATACTCAAGATTGGCACGTCTTAAATCGGCGCGGATCAGATTAGCACCAGCCAGATTAGCGCCCCTTAAATTCGTATTGCTCAAGAGAGCATCTGCCAATTGTACCCCACTCAAATCACACTCAACACAGCTACCTGTTTGTCGCAATTGTTCTAGGTGTGCTGGATTGAAGGCTGGCGCTGAGGGGTGTAGCCAGAGAGAGGCAAGCAGGATGAGAGGGGGAAAAACTTTAAATGTCATGGCATGAGGATACGCTTTTTTTGATGGCTAACTAGAGGAACTAAACCCAAGGCTCTACAATCTATGACTCCTATCACCTAAAGCTTAGAGTATCATCACTAAAAATTAACGGTTTGTATCACTCGCCCTTTAATTAAAATCACCGATAGTGAGAAGATACTGGCAGTTGACAGGTGACAAGAGCGACAATCAGAGGAGTGGGTTATGCTAGAAAGACTACTGCTAGCGATCGCGGTTACATTCTGTGTGTATCTATCGGTAGACGGTGGATTTGACAAAACACCGATCCCTTCAGTCTTACAACTTCCCACCTTTCCCGAACAAAATCTGAGTCCATGGCAATAGACAAGGGCTATGACACTTAGCAGCGATTTATGGCAATCCAATCAAGATTTAGCACAAGAGTGTCTCACGCACCCTTTTGTCCAAGGTATCGCCACAGGGACACTGGAGCGTCGGAAATTCGCCTACTATGTTGGTCAAGATGCCTTTTTCTTAGCAGCCTTTGCTCGCGCTTATAGCGTAGCTGCCGCTAAATGTTCCAACTGGGATGAATTTAACACCTTTCATAATCTTGCTAGCGGCGTTCTCGAAGAATTACGCCTGCATCAGAATTATGCCACAGACTGGGGAGTCAACTTACACCAGATTGAACCAGCCATAGCGACGCGGCGTTATACTGACTTCTTGTTGGCAACAGCTTGGGGAAGTGAGATTGGTTTAATTACAGTAGCAATGACACCCTGTATGCGCTTGTATGCGTTTTTGGGTCAAGAATTAGCCAAGGATGGTATTCCAGAACACACCTATACGAATTGGATTCGCACGTATAGTAATCCAGGGTTTGAACAGTTAGCGCAGCAATTAGAGAGATTGACGGATAAGTACGCCACACTTTCTGTGTCTGTAAATTCTAGCTATCGTTATGCTATGCTATGTGAGCGAGACTTCTTTCAGGCAGTCTGGCAGATCCAAGTTAAGGATACCGGAAAAATCAATACCCAGTTTAATAGCTGAATAAAAAGGTTTCCGAAGCTTTATATATATTTTATAAGTCATGAAAGCCATAGTATTAACCTGTGATACATACATCTATTTAGTTGATCATCTAATCTATACTTATCAAAAAGTATGGCCCAGCAACCCTTTTACCTTTATCGTTCCTTATGGAGATGAAGATGGAGAATATGCTCAGTTTTTGAAAGAAAAATATAAAAATAAAATCGAGCTAATTTATACAGAAGCTGCTAGAGTTATTCATCCTGTTGAGCAAGAAGTAAAAACAGCAGAAAGAATCAAAAAAGTAAGTTTAGTAAAACCAACGATGTTAAAACTGTTGGAGAATATTCCTGATGAAGAATGGATCTTCTGGTCTATGGATGATCGATATCTAATCAAATTAAAAACCAAGGATGCTGATGACATATATAATTATTTAGCAAATATACAAGATAAAACTATCTGTTTTGTCAGATTACTTAGGGGAAAACGGTTTTTAAAAGATAAATTCATCAAAAAAGAATCTGGAATTACAATTAATAAAAAATGCCGTTTAATTGAAACTATTTATACCGATAAGACGGCAATTGTAGATATATGGGAACCTCAATTTTTGAGAGCTAAAGTTTTGAGGAGGATTTTTGAAAATTTTCCAAATAGACCATTCATACCCAAAGAAATGGATTTGTTGACAAAAGAAAAGTTGGTAGGAGAAAAATGTTATGTACCCGAAAAAAATTTAATTGTATTTGGCGAAAGTACACATAGAGGACAATTAACAGAGAACTGTGTTGCTAGTCATAAAAAATGGGGATTAGAAATTCCCCAAAATTTTGAAGTATCTAAAAAGTACCATGTCACTGGAGAATTACCCTACCAATTATTAGGTATAAAAATAAGCTTGCCGAAGAAGTTGCGAAAAACAATAACTAGCTGGACACGTTGGTATTGGCGAAACAAATAACAAGTGAAAATGGTTACTTAGGACTATACTTGCTGACGACTCGATATGCCAAGTTTCCCGAACTGATAGCCTACCTTAACCTTTGAAAACCATTTTCATTCTTCACCATCTTCACCAAACTTATACCCAAATGTTTTGATATCCTCAGAATACATTTCCGCGACTAATTCTATCAGTGATGGCGTATAGGCTTTTAACACTATTCATCTGTGTTCAATGTCCTTACTTGGATGGATTTAACACGTTTCATAATCTCACTGGCGACGTTCTCGAAGAACTACACCTCCATCAGAATTATAATACCAGTAAGTACTCTTTTGCCCTTAAGCTTGGTAACGAGCCACATAACATACTGCGGGAGCGACTTTTCCATCTCGCTTGAGCAGCCGAAAACATCAACATTCTTTGGCAAGGATGAATTACAATGTTTTCAGGGTTTCTTACTGATCGAGTTTTTGTTACAATGCAGCAACAAGAAATGTTGACGGATCAATATTCCCAACTCTCAGACTCTCCCTGTGAAATCTAAACTATTACTATGTTATGCTTAGGCTGCGATGTGTGAGTAAGATTTATTAGATTCAGTTATAACATGAACATATTTCCTAACTTTATCATTATTGGTGCGGGTAAGTGTGGCACAACCTCATTACATGACTATCTCAATCAACATCCTCAAATCTATATATGTCCCCAAAAAGAAACATTCTTTTTTATTAATGAGGAAACGCGAGAAAAACTCAAGCCATGGGGAGCGCTGACTCGTGTTGAAGACTATTGTTCCTTATTTCAAGATGCGCCCAAGAGTAGTGTACTTGGAGAAATCTCCACGAATTACTATGCCTATCCTGAATCAGCCCAATTGATTTACAACCATATACCAACAGTTAAAATAATTGCTATTTTTCGAGATCCAGCAGAACGAGCATTTTCAAGTTACCAAATGCATGTTCGTCAGGGAATTGAACAGAGAAGTTTTGAGCAAGTTCTCTCTCCGGACAGTAAATATGTTAAACGGGGATTTTATTTCTCGGAAATTATTCCTTATTTTAAAACCTTTGAACGCCAGTCTATTAAAATTTTATTGTATGATGATTTGTGCCAAAATCCCCTAGAGTTTATGCAAGATTTGTTTAATTTTATTGGAGTAGATAATAACTTCATTCCTGACATGAGTAAAAAGGGGAGAAAAGGTGGACTACCTAAAAATAAATACTTAAATAATCTATTAACTAAACCTAATCTATTAAGACGTTCTATTGCTGCTGTTTTGAAATTAACTATGCCATTACAGCTTCGGCAACAAATAAGATCAGGTATGATTAAGAAGAATACTTACAAAGCGCAGCTCTCTCCAGAAGCAAGGAAACAATTAATTGAAATTTATAAAAGCGATATCCTTAAGCTTCAAGATTTAATTGAAAGAGATTTATCAAATTGGTTATATCTATCATAAACAAATCGATGAATACTCTGAACATCAATGATAGCACCGTATTTATTAGATCTATTTTTTTTAGGGTTTTCTATTTATTTTACCTTTAATTTTCTGCCAAATATTTCTGGGGATGGCGGTTTGGAATGATTCATCATCAGGAATAGGTTCACCGAGATAGCGATAATATTTCCAGATGTCCCAATAGGGACAACCCGGCTGGATGCGAATTCCTGCCCAATGTAAATAGTCTAGGGGCTGATTTACATTCGGATCAATCAGGTGATGATCTTCAACCTGGAAATGTTTACTACCAGCCCAACTTCCTGGCGCACCACCAGGGCGACGCACGATATTAAATCGTTGGGAAACCTGCTTCAATATCATATAGTTAATGATTGGTTGATCGGAGGTTTTTTGCGAAAAGTCAAAGTATTCCGGATGAGAGGCACATTCCGTAAATGTTTGATATAATGTCTCCTCGGATATCGTATTTCTCTTGGCTCCCCAAAACCCGCCATTGAACATATCCTGAATATCATTTTCGCTAAATACACCGTCTTCTAAGACTTTTGGTGTAAATACATTTTTGATTCCACCGCTATGTTGATAGTCATAGCAAATAAAATCATACTTATCTAAGTAGTCGGTTGTCTCTATAATTTTATCAAAGACAACAATATCCGTATCGATATAAATAAATTTCTCAAACGCACCAAACCAACAAGCTTGTTTACGGAATTGATTGGGGCGAGCAAAAAATCCTTTGCCAAATATTTCGTATAAATGATTGGAAAGACGTTCGATAAAGTCTAAGTCTTGATAGAGTTCTACCTGATAGGAGTCTTTTAAGATTTTAGCAATAGTTTGATAGTTATCATCATAAGGAATTAAGCAAATTGGTGTATCCGGATCATGCAAGCGGATACTCTTGAGCAGCGCGATCGCATGTTCGATTACTTTGTCATTAGCGGTAATATAAATTCCACGACTCATTGAAAACTCCTCGACTTATGTTGATTAAACTATCTAGGGCGTTAGTTTGAGTTTCCTCAAGATTTTAGTCGCTAGATTAGGCGGTCGATTATAGGGTTTGGGTCGAGTGGTGAATTTTGGACAATTTTTGGGTTCATGAAGGTAGCGATAATGCAAAAAAATATCACGATAGGGAAAGTCTAAATTTTCACCTGCACAAACTTTCTTGATCAGTTTAGAGGAAACACCAATGTAGTGAAGATACGTTAAGCGTGTACCTTTATCGTATAGTATGTTGTCGCTATTCGTAAAATGTGAAGACGTGACAGAATTTCCCGTTTTTTGAGTAGCTGGTAGAGTTAAGGCAAAATTATGAATGGAGAGATCAGACCGCATTCTCATGTAATTTAAAACAGACTGATTAGGCGCTCGCAAGTATAGTACCTCGGCTTCTCCTGCAGCTAGCTGCGAGATCAACCAGTCTCGTCTCTCTTGGGGAAACATATTTTGTTTTGAGGCATAAAATCCAGAACAAAATATTTCCGATTTGATTTTCACGTCATCAAATACTTTAAATAGCATTGATGATTCTATGTTGTAAATATGTCCTGGATCTTTGTATTGAAAGTCATAAACAACAAAATCACTCTCCTCTAACTGTTTAAAGATGAAATCTAACGAATTCATGACCAAAGTGTCAGCATCAAGATAGATGAATCGCTCAAACGGACTGTCCGGATCAAAGGCACAGTAGCGGTGATTTTCACCCACTCGATAGAATTTCGTGGTGATTCCTTGCTCCTGCCATACCTGTAAAGCATTGGGATGGGTTTTCCATACCTGATAGGAGAAATCTTCCCAGCGTTGGAACATGGCAGTATTTTCAAGCAAGGTAACATTTTTGCGATTGGCTACTTCTAGTCGGACTTTATCTAACTGATTGTTATAGGCAATCACACACACAGGTATGTCGGAACCGGCATTGGCTTCAATACTATTGAGCAACGCCACAAGTTGATCATAAACGGCATCGTTAGCTAGGGTATAAATTCCTTCTTTCATCAGGTTTAATTGAGTTTCTCCACTAGGTTAGATATGAAGTTAAGCAGATTCAATTTATGCAAAATTATCTGACGGGCTTCAGCGATCGCGTCCTTGGCAGCATACCAAGCATCTGGGGTTGATGTTACCTCTTTAATATAAGCGATGCCCTGCTCATCGAGGCTAGGGAGTCGCAAAAAGCTGCCGGGTGGCAGTAATTTATCCGCTGCTGAACCACCATAGTAGATGGGTAAACACCAGGCGAGTAGAGCATCCCAGAGTTTTTCGCTGACATACCAATCATTCCCAGCATAGTTTTCGATCGCGAGATTATAGTAGTACGGTGCCATGCCATGCCATTTATTTTTCAGGCTACCCTTTCCCTGCGCCCAGTCTGGTAATCCACGCCCATACAGGTCAAACTCAAATTCACTCTCCCGGAGTGACTTCAAGAAGGCTAACCGTCTACGATGTTCAGGAGTGCGATCGATTCCGGAGGTGATCCAACTACAAGGGTGTATTTTTTCCGGCGGTATCATTTCATTTAATTCTCGGAAGGAATTCGCGTGATACCAAATCGCGGGCATATAATCAGGGGTGGGAGCAAAATCATCGGGTCCGGAAATATAACCGCAATAATTTTTTGCCGCTTCGTAGTTTGCCTTGTGGTTGTGAACCACTTTATCTAGGGGCGGTTCTCGTAATAAGTAGATGATCCGCTCTTTGGGAACACCGCGTAACTGGGAGGCTACATCAGGTTTTGAACTCTTTTTTTGGCGCAAACGTTTCCACCAAGGGAGTTGGGCGCTAGATTTGGGAAACGAATACTGGTACATGAGCAGAAAATCCGGCTCAGGGGCTTGGGAGAGCATTTGAATGTTATCCCAGATTCCACAAGGGTTTGGCGTTTGTTGCCATAGCCAGTCCGCTTGATTCAGCCCACGATAACTACTAATCATTCCGACAATTTTTCTGCCCATGTTTTTTTGTCAGTCTACCGTATCAGTCTTAGCATTTATCCAGTCAGTCAGCCAACTGAAACAATTGGGGAATAGATTTTCGGGTTAAATCGGGCGCACATCAGTGGGCCCCCTACGGTTTCCAGGCTAATGGTTAATTCATCTTGCTTAGGTGTGCCACACTACTACTACCAGGGACTACCCACCAGGGTTAAAGCACTCCAGTAGTAGGGATGGGTAAAGTCTTGGTCTTCCAATTTGGCGAGTTCTGGGTTTAAGGGAATCTGCAGATCCCCGGCGATTAGCTGTTGTTCCTCTAACCGGACTTCACCGTTGAGCATCGCCAGTTGAGCTTGTCGCAGGGCTTCGGCTTTAATTGGTGCTTGTTGCAAATGGTCATAAAAGCTGGTCATGAATCCCAGAGTACCCGCATCACTAACATACCAGAGGCTTCCTAAGGCGGACTTCACCCCAGCTTGTATGGCTAACCCAGCAAACCCTAATTCGGCTTCTCTATCGCCCAAGGCGGTGCGACAAGCACTGAGGACTAACAGTTCTGTGGGAGGATTGTTTAATCCGAGTTGCCGCAATTGATCTAATCTGAGTTTCTGGTTCCATAACTGGATATAGGAGTTAGACGCCTTACCCGATTGAAACTCGCCATGAGTGGCTAAGTGGACAATTCCAAAGGGTTGAGATGAGCGGATTTTCTGGAGATTTTCTAAGGTAAACTCTTGGTTAAGAAATGCCTTACCTTGCCACAGCGGACCTGCGATCGCGGATAATTCTAAGGGTACAGCAGGTAAGGGGTTGAGATCCTCGAATGTATCAGCACCCATGGCGAGAACACCAACATTGCGGATATCCACATAACGAGTATCGGTTAGCGATAGACTGGGCATCAAACCAACGCTATAACGTTCGATCAGAAATCCTTCGCCATCATGGAGTGCGGCTACAGGTAAAGAACGTAATCCCGCATCCATGATGAAGGCGAGGTTATCAATGTCTTGGGCTTGTAAATTTTCTTCTAGGGGCGCCACTAGCCATTGATAAAGCTGTTTCCCTGGGGTGAGATAGTCACGGGGAATTGCGATGCTAGTCACGTTGCGGCGAAATTCCTGAGCGACTTCTAGCACTTTTCCACGGGTTACTCCAGCTATACGTCGCCGAATGGGGGGTTCCTCTGCAAAAATGATCAGCAGTTCTAATTGATCACTATCTTGGGGGGTAATGGTAATGTGGGGTCCGGAGCGATTGAAGTAGTTATCAAACGCCTCGGTATTATTCGTTTCTAATCCTGTATAGTTGGTGTTTTCTGAAATTTCGGTTGGGGCAAAGCTGACATAAATTAGTGCGGGTTTTTCCCCAGTTGCTTGTTCAATTTCACTTAAAATTCGACGCGCTTCTGCCTCACTTTTTATCGGGATACTTAAGCGATTAGATGCTATGGGTTGGACAACCGAGAATGATTCGATTTCCTTTTCTACTTCATTTTGTAGCAGGATAGCCGTTAGACGTGAAGAAAATTCCAGTATACTATCATCTGGCATATCATCATCTGACATATCATCATCTGACATATCATCATCTGGCATATCATCATCTGGCATACCATCATCTGGCATACCATCATCTGGCATACCATCATCTGACGGTAACTCAACATTAACGCTAACCTGTTGTGGTTCAGAGAAGGAGACGCGATCGCTCCCTACAATGGTAAACGCTGGAATGTCGCCAATGTCGTCAGTTGGCGGGGTGTATACCAGAGTATCTCCTTCCTCAATTGTGTCTCCAGGTTCTAGGGTGACTCCATTTCTGGTTAATGTTCCGGCATTAATTTGATCAATGACAATTGACAAACTTGTATCACCATCTGCATCCTCTAGAGTTGCCTGTAAATCGTCAAAGGTAAACGTAATCGGCTGATTTTCTTCTGTGTCGGATAGCGTTGGATTTAGGGTTAATTCGGGTGGACTATTAACGGATGTAATCGTAATCCCACTGGGAGTATCATCTGCGTCACCGCCTTCTGGGAGAACGGGAAATGAGCCTGAAGGTAAAGAAGTCTCGCCAGTATCGATACTTCCGGCTAAACCATTAGTCGTTAAACTGCCAACAACAAAGGGTACATTCTCTGAGCCGCCATCATGCTGGATTTCAACCAAACCATTTTGAATGGTCCCACCCAATTCAATACTTGCCCGAGTTAGTATAGTCGTATTTGTAGCACCCAGTAATCCCGTTCCTTGCACAACTCCATTAGCGATAATGCTGACATCTCCTGCTGTTGCATTTGATATCATTTGACCGATCGCAGAAGTATCTATAGTGGTAAACTCAATATTCCCTCCTGCCTCTAAGATTACAGAACCTGCCACCTGATCAAACCCTGTTGTCGAGGAATTAATTGCACCTGTTTTTATCGCGCCATCAGCTCGCAACTCTACATTGCCACCATCACTAAAAAAACCAGAGGAATTAATATTTTCAGTTTCAATATTTCCTCCAGCCTCTAAAGTAACACTTCCCGCGTCTGACCCACCAGAGCCATCATTAAAGGAATCAATCGTACCTGTGGTAATATTTCCACTTGCTTTGATAATGACTGGACCACCATAATGGTCAATACTTCCTTCACCAACATCTCTTAGACCAACCGCAATATCGCCAACATTTACATTACCAGGGGACGATGGTTCTCCTGATGAATCAAAAGCAGTTTCTCCCGCATCTATAGGAACATTTGGAGGATTGTCCAATGTATCCAGACCTGCTCGTAAAATCAGCGCTGGCTGGCTGCTTAATATATCACTATCTGGATCTAAACTATCACTGAGAGTAAAGTCTGCATCTGTAATCGTAATATTTCCCCCGGAAATACTACCTGTGGCTTCTATTTTCAGCGAAACTCCTGTGTAATCACCGAAAGTAACGTCACCAATCGCACTAATAATCGGATCTTTTTTACTTAAAAATGTTCCTGAATTACCCAACAGGTTTAAAATTGAAAAACTGCCACCACTAGCAAAGTGAGCATCTCCAGAAATAATTCCATCGCTGACTAAACTTAGATCACCTCCACTGACAAAGGGAGTCTGGTAAAGATGATTCAGCGCTAAGATATCAATGCCCAGATTTCCTCGAATATAAAGATTCCCACCCGCTTGGGCAATAAAAGGATTCTCAATACTATCACGCACAAAGACTGTGTTGTTAGCGAGGAGATTCATATCCCCATTTGTTCTCAGTTGACTCTCGATGAGCGTAAGATTTTGCTGGGCTGAAAGGGTAGCTGTTCCAGCATTGATTTGATTAACGGCGACATCACCAGTTTGGACTTCAGTACCTGAATTGGTGAGTTGAACTTGTCCTTCCGGAGTAACTGTCACGTCTGAATTATTATCTACACCATTACCTGTGAGCAGTTGAGGTAACATCTGAGGTGTAATCGGTATCGGATTACCTTGGCTATTCGTGGGCGGTTCAATTTGTAAACTCAGGATTTGTCCAGCTTGATTAATTTGTAATCTACTGGTTCCCGGTACTGAGGCTATAGTGATGTTTCCCTCTGGGGTTGTCAACGTGCCTGTACTCAGAACTGTTCCTCCAATTAGGGAAAGATTTGCGGCGGCTGTTACAGCTAAGTTTCCCGCATTAATAATACTTCCTGGCTGCAATGTTTCAAACCGAAAGCTATTGGGGTTTCCTACCAGGTTAGTATAGTCATTACTGGCAAATGCGTTAAACCAGTTTCCATTAAAGCCAATGCCAGTTGCTGTGGTTGCGGTAAAGGATGCCGGGACGTTTAGTTGGGAATTGGCTCCGAAGACTATGCCCGCCGGATTCATTAAAAATAAGTTAGAGTTACCTCCCGTAACTTGAATAATCCCATTAATGATAGAGGGATCACCGCCAATTATTTTTGCCAATATATTGTTTATACTTGGCTCAGAAACAAAGTTAGCCATCTGATTATTATCAACGCCAAATTCTTCAAAACTATGGAATAGATTGGCGCCATCTGCCGATTTAGAACCGCCTGTGATGTTGATTTGGTTGCCTGAGGGCGTGACAATTGTACCTGTGCCATCATTAGCGGGTGTAATAGATTGAGCGTGAACTGTTTTTTGCCCAATCATAGCCGCCCCGGAAAGAGTTGCCAAAGATAAGCCAGCAATTTTTAATGTTGAGGATAGAAGCGGCGTTTTGCGTTTCAAACCGAACCGCGCCTGTATTGTTGCGCCTGTCCCTTTTGTTTGTAAATCCACTTCCCAGTGATCGCTCAATCCCCGCCGTTGCAGTGCCCGTTTCATTGCTGCATGGCAATGGTAAATTTGTTGGACTCGATTCTGATAAGAAAGGCTATCTGGGTTGCTGCGGTAATAATAGAGAGGTTGGGAAATATGGGCTATTTCTGTTGTTTCTGACAACCGTAGACACAGATCGTAATCTTCTGCATATTCAGCTTGGAGATCAATTCCACCCACTCTATCGAAAATAGAACGACGAATTAACCGGAAGTGGAACGTCATGAAGTTTGTCAGCAGTCGTTGTTTAGAATAGGGAACAAGACAGCGTTGTCCGTAACCAATGATTTTACCGTTTTTATGAATGTCTAAGTAATCGGTGTAAACCATTCCTACATCTGGCTGAGTATCCAGAATCGCGGCGGTTTCCGCCAGCGCTGTGGGTGCGAGTAAGTCATCGCTATCCACCCAACCAATATAGGAACCTGTGGTTTGGGCGATCGCGCTTTTAAGTGAAACAACTCGTCCTTGATGTTCAGCCGCAATTACCCGGACTCGTGGATCACGTTTAGCATAGTCTTGGGCAATAGCAACTGATCCATCCGTTGACCCATCATCCCACACAATCACCTCAAAATCCCCCCAGGTTTGTGCCAGTATGCTGTCAATCGCTGCACCGAGGTAACGTTCTCGGTTATAGGTGGTGATGACAAGAGAAATAGCGGTAGTCATAGCATCCTCCAGAAGGGTGATTTTGGGTTTTTGATGCGTGGATAATCAAACGGTGGAAACAACTGGGATCTGCTGGTGCGATCGCGTGCTTAATTCTACTCTCTATCGTAGTCGAGGGATTCGCGATCTGCTAATTTTAGAAATTAAATGATACAGTTAAACCTGATCTCTATAAGGACACGACAATGCCATGCCACTACAGCTATTTATCAGGTCTTAAATCAGCGATATTTAATCTCCTATTTAACCAGTTGCTCAAACTTTCACTTCATCGGCAAAACTAGCCCGACGGACAAAGTAAAAGGGACCAGCAATGGAACCCCAAATATGTTCATCAGTTACGGGGTCTCGTCCCCGATCTAAACTGATAAACTGATTTTCGTCAATTTCAAACGTGCTATCTAGATAGGTTTCCTTACCTTTGCGGAAAACTTTACAGGCTTTGCCCGGTTCAACCTGTCCTTGAAAGCTTTTCCCTGTCCATTCGACAATCATATTACAACCAGGAAGTTTATCTAGCTGATCGGTGGTTAGGGTTTGCAGGCGGTTAAGATCACGAGAGGCGCCGTAAAATTTTTCGGGTTCTTTAACGGTGTAATTTTCAATTTCAATATGATCCCCAACTACCATTAATTTCAACACCCGTAAGCGGTAAGGGGCGTTGAGAAGATAGTCATAGGCTTGTTCGACAAACAAACTGACTCCATCTAGGAGTGGCGCGGGGAGGGGACGCATAAACACCCGGATATGGGCATAAAAGGGCGGATTGTCAAAAGCCTGTTGTTGGTTACTAAAGTCAGCCGCCATCCAACGGGCTAATGTGGCAATGTCAGTAGAATGAGTCATTAACGGTGTTTGAATCAAGATATTGGATCTGGATCAATTGTAAAACGTGGCGTATATTCCTAATCACAGAGGCATTTCCATCTGGATTGCTGTACCCTAGGAGAGTCGAGCGGTGAGCAAACCTCTGTGGATGCAATTCTAGAGCAAGCCAAAGATCTCAAACAAGCCCTAACCAACTTCGTACTGGAAGCAGACGGAGAGTTAGCCGTCGCCTTAGAAACCTATGCGGCGGATCAGTTGACGCGAGAACCCTACGATATCAACCAGCGCAACTTGGCGATTGATACCTTCTTAACTGAGGGTGAGGTGGACAATCAGACGCCGTTGGATTTGTTCCAGGAACACCATCCTAATTTAACAGCCAGCGATCGCACGCTGCTAAACCGCTGGCGAGATAGCTTTATCGGCTTGTTTGAACTCACCCACATCCTCCCCGATGGCTTTGAACTGAAAAATTGGCTAACGGATAAGCATTACACCGTCAAACCCACTCATCCTACCACCATAGACCAGATGCAGGGGTTTAAGGTTGGGGAAATCTTCCTCACTCGCCTCGCCCCTGTCACCGATACCTACTGGATGATTTTCAGTCCAATTATTTCCAAAGGGCGCTTGAGTCAGCCTAAGCTAGCTGTAGCCATTGGGGAATTCAAGAACAACTACAAAAATGCCCTGTACAGTGACGCATCAGAACTATTAGAACAGGCTTGGGACTCTGTAGCGACTTATCATCAGTCATTTGTAGACTTCTTTGGACGCGATCGCGTTACCCTCCCTGGATACCAGCTTAATCAAAAATTGGCTCAACTGCGGGATAAAATGACCCAAGAACGTCTAGCGGCGGCTGGGATTGATCCATCGAAATCCCTCAAAGAGATGATTCAAGATTCGGGTACGGATGAGGAAGACGTTAAATCAGCGGCGGTAGAAGCAGGCGCAGACGCCACAGCAGTAACCAATATGTTGGATAATGCCGCTAAATCTCCGATGATGATACCTAAGGTGGATTTACCGGACGATATCCGCAACGCTGAACAGGTGACGGTTTTTTCTCATCCCCGTTGGGGTCAGATGTTTCTTCCCAGTTACTCTAAGTTTCAAGAGATGCTAGCATCCGAAGACTGGCAAACTTATCCCAATGCTGAACAACGAGTCCACAAATACTTAAATGATCCTCAGATTAACCTGTTTATCTGGCAACAGCTAGCCGAGGAGTATCCTACTCAACTGGAGACGGTATTACAAACAGTGTTAGATCGTCCAGATTTTAATCTCCCGCAGGATTTAGAACCCACACTGCACCACGAGTTTCATAAACCATTAGAACCGGAACTCCCAGAAATTGCTAGCGTTCCCCTGCATTTGCACAATCTGTTTGAGTCGGCTGTCGCGGAGGTTCACAAATCCAAGTCCAAAGGTAAGCGGAAAAAGAAAGCCGCCAAAGGCTTCCAATAATCCTTTGGATAGGTTAGGATAGGGCAAATTATCTACTAATATCTCTATCTATGGATAGAAAAATCATTCGCCTTTGCCTATTAGTCGTGAGTTGTAGTGCGGTGGGACTTGTTCTGGGAGGAACTGCTGCTCAAGCGGAACTGAATCAGTGTTTAGGTGTTGCGACACCGACCGATGAGTGCTTGTTGCAAGAGCCCATGGTTAAAACTGTCGAAGGTATGGGAATGGGTTTATTAGCGGGCGCTGGTGCTTCGGTTGGCGCAGTCTGGCAGATTTGGCAAAATAAGTCAGTCGGTGGGGACAAGTAACGTTAATGGTTATTTGTTTATGTCATTTGTCATTCGTCATACTCGCTCCCTTGAGAAGCAAGCTACGTCATTCGTCATTCGTCATTTGTCATTTGTAAGGGTTGAGGGATAACAACTGCATAATTTCCATGCACATCAGTTTATTAGTGCGGTGCGTATTTTCCTCCTACCCTAATAGCATAATCTGCATGAGGTTTATTTTTGGTGTATTATATTAGTATACCAATATATATTCCCATCGACAATGCCATTTCAGAAAAATCACAAATTGGGAGCTAAAAAAATATTAGACAAGCCACTCGACAGAACTCCTATTTGCTTCAAAGGGTATGAAGGACAAAAGGATAAATTAAAATCAGTTCCCAATTGGCAGGAACGGATGAGGCAGTTTGTGAATGAACTGATATCTGAGCAAAATGAGGAGATTTGCTGAGAGGTGATTCGGGATTAGGTTACAGTTACTAGCCCTACCTAAATCAAGATTCTAGGTAGGGACTGCGCTCAACTTTTGTTCAAAACCCCGTTAGTAGGCAAGACCCATACTGCGGGTGGTTTCAGCGCCAAGATAAACTCGAACGCTCAAGAAATCGGTCGGACAAGCGGTTTCGCAGCGCTTGCAACCGATACAATCTTCAGTACGTGGAGACGAGGCAATCTGACCAGCTTTACAGCCATCCCAGGGTACCATCTCCAACACATCGAGGGGACAAGCCCGTACACATTGGGTGCAACCGATGCAAGTGTCGTAAATTTTGACGCTATGAGACATAGAATAACGACTCCAAACGAGAGTTATCGGTGATTGATTTAGATATCCTCCCCACGCTAACCCGAATTGGGGATAGTCAGGGATTCTAATGGCATACTGTTTACCTGATGACTCAGGTAAGGTGGTCACAGTCCCAACTTTTGACAAGCCCCCGTTATCCCTTATTCAAGTTAACGGTAGGTTCTGTGACAGTACGCAATCTATTATTGCAGATGGATCTGCTCACACACGGGCGATCGCTCTCGCCGTCTAATCAACGATTATGACAGGAGTATTCTCGCCGATCGCAGTAAGACAGACAATGGATTAAGGTTTAGTTTACCGCAGCGCTCTCATCTGTTTGAGCATTAAGTTACAGAACTTCAAACTCTGTAACATTTGTGGGGAACTTAAAGCGGACACATAAACAATAACGGCAAAAAAGTCAAGTACAATTATGTCATCAATCTTAGAAAACAAAGACCAACAACATCCCCAAGAAAAGAGCGATCGCGCGATCGTGGATCGTCTGTTGGAAATAAAAGCTGATCCGACGGATTACCAGTTGACAGAATTGGCGCGATTACGGATTCGTTATTCTCGGTTTCCTGGCGCTAGGAAGATTCAACAGGGGCTCGAACAGATTCTCCATCAGTGGAATTTGACAGAAGAACAGTTATTTGAGTTAACCCGTCAAATCCACAGCCAGGGTCATGTTTACAAGCAACCCAAGTCTGTCGAGAGCCAAGATGACTGGACTTAATCGTCATTTGTCATTTGTCATTTGTCATTTGTCCTTCGTCCCCATTTCCCCCATCTCCTCCAGCTTCCTCATCTTCCTCATCTTCCCCAGCTCCCCTTAATCCGTATCCGCCAGTGATTTTTTAGGAATTGGCGGCAATTTTTTCATGATATGTTGATGGTGATTCAGTCGATGTTTAGACTTAGTTAACTCCTCATCAATGGATTTTGGATTAAGCTCACGGGATTGATCCACTACCTGAACCGCCGCCGTTGTAATTTCAGTACTGGCGGCTTCGACAACTTGTGCTACCTCAATTTGCTGTTCCAACTGTTCTGTGGAAGAAACGAGTTCACTAAGCCCGTTGACTAGCTCTTTGAGATTTTGACGGAACGCCGGATCACCCGTTAAATCTTCCAAATCTGATGTAATCTTTTGCGTATTTTCAAACGTTACCCGTGCTGAGTCTAATAGCTGTTGCAATACGATAGCATTGCTGGGACTGTCCAGGGAATTGGAAATATCACGTAGATCAGCAGATACCGCTGCTGCATTAGCGGAGAGGGTGACTAAATTTTCGGAGGCGGTTTCGACGTTTTCGAGGATGTTGCTGATATCCGCTTGATCGACTTGTGCATTTACTGAATCAATCGTCGTGTTGACATTTTGGAGAGTGGGTCTCAAGTCGCTTAACAGAACGCCCAACTGATCGCTGGTTTGACCAACACTATCTAAAGTCCCGACTAAAACTGCTCGATTTCTGCTGACTAAATCATTCGTTGAGGCAATTAATCGATTGAGTTGCACGGCTGTCTGACTAAATTGATCCGCTGTATCACCAATGCGTTGAGTTGTCTGGGTAGCCGCTGTGGTAATCGCATCAGACGCCTGAGAAAATCCGCCGACTTCTTGACGCACGGAACGCGATAATAAGGACAATTCACCCGCAAGTTGAGCGATACCACTGGCGGCGAGGGAGGCATTTTGGGCGAGGGTGTTGATGTTATTAAAAAATTGCGGATCGGTATAGATGGTGGTTAAGCGATCAGTATTGCGGAGAAGTTCAATAAAGCTCACCCCAATCTCACCTTGAACCTGCTCACCACTACAAATAATCATATCCGAATTGCATTCAGAACTCAGAGGATTGATCGACTGGATATTTGAGGACACTTCCCGACGTGGAGTAATGTCTACCGAGGTTTCACCAATTAAACCAGATTGATTGGCTTCAATGGCGACATCTTCTGGGATGACTAAGTCTTCTGATGCAATTTCGATGGTGACATCAACGCCATTGGTTGTGGCTTGAATATCGGTAATGTTGCCCACATCAACCCCGCGATAGCGCACAGTGGCACCTTCTTTCATCCCGGCGACGTTGGGAAAGTTGACCACAAAGCTGTAACTGCGATCGCCAAACTTCCAACCCCGAATCCAAACCGCCAAGCCAGCAAGCACGGCTAGTCCGACTAGAATCAATAAGCCAACTGAGCCTTCTCGAATGGTTCGCGATCGCATGGTTTCTCCTCACTGTACCTTAAGTGGTGAATTGGCGGGCATTTGCCGGGATAGATGACAATGGCAAATGACCGATCAAGCCCTTGCTCCCATCCTAACCAACCACCTGAATTGGTCCGCTGGTACTGGCACTGAAAAATTGTCGCACCAGAGGATTATCGGTTGTATCAATCTCGCCGATAGGACCTTGCCACTGTACCTTGCCTTTATAGAGAAACACAACTCGGTCAGCGGTACGGCGAATTGTACTATCTTGGTGAGTCACCATCACGTAAGTTTTACATCCACCTTCAGCACATTGAAGTTGACGGACTAAATCTTCAATTACAGTAGAAGCGATCGGATCAAGTCCAGCCGTGGGTTCGTCATAGAGTAAAATTTCCGGATTGTCTTGGGGATTATCCGGGTTCGTCATAATCGCCCGGGCAAAACTCACTCGCCGACGCATCCCGCCTGAAAGTTCAGCCGGATACTGATCGGCAATTCCGGGTAACCCCACCATCTCTAGCTTCTCATCCACTAATTCCCGAATACGCTCCTCAGACAGTTTAGAATGCTGGTAGAGGAAAAACCCCACATTTTCACGGATACTGAGGGAATCAAACAAAGCGGATTGTTGGAATACCATACCGATGCCAATTGGGTCTTTGGCATCTTCAATTAAACCCGAACGCTTTTGTCCTTGCACATAGATTTCCCCCCCATCCAGGGGCATTAAACCTGCCATCATGCGTAGAATCGTAGACTTACCCGTACCAGAGGGTCCAATGATACCTAAGGCTTCGCCCTGATAAATCGTCAGATCAACATTATCCAGGATGACGTTACCCCCAAAGGACTTGGAGACTCCCTTTAGTTCAATCAGTGGTTCTTTCATAAGGAACTAGTCCAAGAAGGCAGGAGACAGAAGGGAAGAAAGCTTGTACAGTAAGTTTTTTATTCCTTTTTCAACTGGAGAGTTATTGCGGCGAGACTGTACTATTGAGACAATGAGCGATCGCGATCATGATTAACCTCGTTCCTATTGTCTTGGCGCAGGTTTGTGCTACCTGAGAAGAAACACATCTGCTTAAATAAGGGCGGGTTTTGTTGAAATGTTATCGGTATTTCCTCCTAGGAAAGCGTCTAAACTCACCTCTACAGTCAATTTTCTTGGCTGGTTTTCTCAATTTCACTCACTATCCATTCCCACCGCACAGGCGGCTGGGGAATTCCGCCAGATAAGTTAAAAATTCCCCAAATACGCCTTAACGAGATCCACTCGCTGCCATGGCTGAATCCGCTTCTGATTCTGCCTCCAACCCAAATACACGACAGAAGGCTTTTTGCACCTTATCGCCTGAGTCAATCGACTCCAAGGGGTCTTTCCGCAAGCGGTGACGCAAGCACAACGTAATCACCCGGCGAATATCATCCACTGTGACTTCCGTGCGCCCTTCAAAAGCAGCCAAGGCTTTGGCAGCACGGTTAGTGACAATATCCCCTCGCAATCCATCGACATCCAATTCTGAGCAAATCTCAGAAATATTCACCCGCATGTCATAGTCCATTTCAACTTGGGGTAGTTGCGCCTGGGCGGTGACGATTTGCTGCTGCAATGTCTCTTGGGCGTCCTGGTGTTCTTTGATGTAATCCAAGGGATTTTTGTCAAACGCGGCGCGTTCCTCCACAATTTTGACCCGCAGCGCTGGCTCTTTGACAGTGCGGATTTCCGCGTGCATGCCGAAACGATCCAGGAGTTGCGGACGCAGTTCTCCTTCTTCCGGGTTGCCAGAACCTACCAACACAAAACGAGCCGGATGGCGAATGGAAATGCCTTCTCGTTCGACGGTATTCCAACCACTAGCAGCGGAGTCCAATAGCACATCAACGAGGTGATCGTCAAGTAGATTCACTTCATCGACATAGAGGATACCGCGATTAGCTTTAGCTAGCAGTCCGGGTTCAAAGGCTTTCACCCCTTCGGCTAATGCCTTTTCAATATCAATCGTGCCGCACACTCGGTCTTCGGTTGCGCCCAAGGGCAGATCAACCATCGGCACTTTTTTCTTGACTGTTGAAGCAGATTGTACTCCTCCATTACTATTCATCCAGTCGGGTTCGTTGGGATCGCTATTGAAGGGATCGTCGGCAACCACTTCAATTTCTGGCAACAAGTCAGCCAACGCCCGAATGGTGGTGGACTTACCCGTACCGCGATCGCCCATAATCATTACTCCACCAATTTTGGGGTCAATCACATTCAGCAGGAGAGCCAGCTTCATTTCTGCTTGACCTACGATGGCGGTAAACGGAAAAACGACGCGACGAGCAGTCTTAGGGGCTTGGGCAGTCAGACTCACTTTGATTACCTGATAACCGATAAATCACGCCTTTTATTGTGCCACACCGATGGAACGTCTGGGAGCAGGGGGAGCTTGTAGAGACGTAGCATGCTACGTCTGGGAGCTGGGGGAGCTGGGAGACAAAATTTCTATAACCCATTACCCTATTGCCTATTGCCTATTGCCTATTGCCTGACCAATGACAAATGACAAATGACAAAATCTGCCCCTATTCAAATAAAGATGCGGTTAACAATGAATAGACCTGACCATCAATCAAAAGGCGGGTAATGCCTTTGGCTTGTAGATAAGAACAGGTTTTCTGTAACATTTTTCCATCAGGCACTTTAATCACGCGCTGGGAACGGTTGGAAAAGCGTCGTGCCACCCTATGATTATCAAAAACTGGCAAAGTTTGTTGCTGGACTTCCTCAGCCGGAATACCTCCCAAGTCACTAAATTCTCGCAGAGGTCGCGCAATTAACTCGGCGGCTCGGTCTATCACTAAATAGCAGGGTTTCGGAAAAGAAGCTTCCGACAGGGGTAAAACCTGAATATTTGTCCCCCTGGGAACATGAGTCGTCGTCAGAGGTTCTGGAGTCGCAATATCTTCCTCATCTAAATCTTCGTCCCAATCCTCCTCAAAATCCTCATCTAAATCTTCATCCAAATCTTCCTCTAAATCTTCATCTAAATCCATTAAATCCTCATCCAACAAATCCTTTAGGTGGCTGGTTTCTGCCTGATCCATTTCTTCAAGCAGATCTTCTGAGTCTTCTGTATCCCTTTGAGTTTCTGTTCGATTAAACTCCAGAGGCAACTCACCTGGTTTTGCCTTTGATTCTGGATCAGATTGATCAGTTACAGAAGAACGTTTGCGCCGCCGGCGTTGATTGGGATACTCAAATCCTGATTCTTCGTCTTCTGATTCTTCCTCTTGCGATTGTATCGAGGGTTGGGGAGAGGCAGAAACCGACAACGATTCAGGTTCAATCCGTTCCACTAGCTTGGGTTTTGGCTTCGTCGTCGCTGATGTCCCTGACCCTGGCGTGCGATTAGCTCGCTTTTGCTGGATCAGGGCTTCATAGTCCGACTCCAACAACGTGCTTTTGAGCAGGCGGCTAATCGTTGAATTACTGACACCATAACGATCAGCCAGGGTTGAGGTTGTCTCTTCTGGCTGTCGATACAAGTTCAAAATATTTTTTTTATCGATTTCAGTTAGTTTTCTTGGACTCATAGCTAATTTTAAGTTCGCCGACGTGAACCGCGACGAGAACGACTGGAGACGTCATATTCCAGGGCAGCGCCTATGGCAAAAAGTACGGCACTAAATATAAAGAAGACATCTAGGAGACCCCCACTTTCATAGTCCTGACCACGAGCCTGAGCCAGAGCACCATAAGCTTTAAACCCCATATCCGCAATGTATAGGGAAAATGTTGCTGCGGCAATCATGCGCCATGATTGAGCAAAGCGCCCCCCCCAAAATGCTAACAAAAGTGTTGAGGCAATGATGAGTAGGAAGACATCAAAAACGATGTATACAAAATTCAACGTTTTGGATAAAGGACTCAGGGCTTGATCCAGGGAAATAACCCAACCGGGCAAATTACCCGTTTCTGGAACCTCAGCTTCAGTCGTTGCGGCAGCTTCAGTTGGGCTAACTGCCACCTGTAGTGAAAGAGAAGCAACCAATCGGGGGGATACTGTCGCTGTGGCTGACTCAGTTGTGGGCAAGACCGCATTGTCAGCCTCTGACTCTACGGCTACAGGAGGAGCTAATAAAACCCAAACGGCTAAAGCAATCCCCAAAGCAGCGATTAATCCCACCGTTACCCACTGCTTCCACTCTAAATTTAAGCGCCTCGGCAGAACGGCTAAAATCATGCCCCAACCAATACAGATATAAGAAATCACGTAAAAGAAATCGGCAGGGGATACATCTGGGTCAAGACCAAAGTATAGCTCCCATACGCCAAATATCAAATTGGCGATAAAGTAAAAAAGCATACCTAAACCAATTCCCAGCCAGACATTGCGTCCACTGGCAATCTGAGGGCTACGCCAATTTCTATAGCAGAGTAATGCAGCTCCTAAGAAGGGTAAACACTCCAGGACATATGTGCTAAAGGAGTACCAAAAGGGATACTCTTCTCCCGGTGGTTTGACGCTAAACAGTAGAAAAAACAGCATAGACACTACTGCCCACCCAATTCCTATATAGACGATATTCTGACTGGTCAGTAGGGATTGAGTTCCAGATGGCTTATTTACAGAGCTGCTCATAATGCTTTCTTTATCTTGAAATCTCTAACAATGGCAATTACGTAAGCAATACTTATTTATAAACTTAGCGGCTGATGTCCTAAAATTCCATCTTGGCAACCATCCATGATACATTTATTTATCCTTGACGTTCCATTATTGCCACAACTTTCCTAGGGGAGAGGATTTGAGCCACTCCATAAACTGACTTTGCTCATTTGCTGGCATATCCTGCAAGATATCGCCCACTCCTTCGGCAAAATTCGCATTGCCAAAGTATTCCTTCCCCAAGCGATAGAGTTCCTGCAATAGAGTGATCAGATGGTGTTCTTCCCAGGGTGGAACTTGCAGGGTGTTGAGCGGATCGACAGTGAGTAAGTGATTTACGGCTTCCGGCGAATCGGCTTGGGGAAAATGCCATTGTTGGAAGACTTCCGTGATATCCTTCTGAAACAATCCCGCTTGCCTATTTCCAAGTAAATCTTCAACATCCAGGTAAACTGTTTGCAGCAGTAGGAGACAGGCTTGGGTATAGGGAGCAATTTTGGTATCAGGACCGCCTTCTGTACCTAATTGCTCTAGACGAATTTTTCCCCACACACTAAAGCGGTCAGGTTCTTCTAGTAAAACACAAGCTTTTCCCTGATTATCTGTCAAATCTCGCCAGAAGGAGCGGGCTTCTTCTTCCTGATCAGCGCGAAACACGCTGATCAAGCGAAAGGTTTGCCCTTGATAACTGAGAATCGGGATTTGCTGCTCTCGCTTCGGGTGCTGAATGCTAGAAATTTCAACATCCTGCCTTTTCAGAATAAACATAACACTGGCAAATGACTCCTGACCGGGCTAGGGGGGTGCTACAGGACGAGCTGTAATCTAATTAACCATCTTTGTTGTCTGTCTTGTCTGGTCTTGTCTGGGACTTGGGCGAGTCACACAGAAGCACATCCAGTTTGTGAGCCAATCTCCTCAACTGACAACTCTTATGTTTGTCGCGGCAGGATACCTGATCCATGCCCCAAGGTATGAGTGGGATAGATAGTTGACACAAGTTTTGATCCATTATCTATGTTGGTCTATAGTAGTTTACCTTGACCTCAAGCTGCTTGAGTCTTTAGTTTCCTTAAATATTGGGACAAACACCTCGCACAAGCAAAACCCAATGTTCGGTTACAATGTTACAATCATCAACGATATCCTATATTTCTGCTACCCTGAACTACAATGAATATTGCCTGTTAGGGATTTAATTTTTGTATTATGAATCTATGCCCTCGTAGCTCAGGTGGATAGAGCAAGGGATTTCTAATCCTTTGGCCGTGGGTTCGAGTCCTACCGAGGGCGCTCTAAAATTGGGGCAAAGGTGATGGGACAAAGGTGGATGTTAGCATTAGCGAAACCCAGCCGGACGCCCTCCGGGAGTTGGGTGTTAATCCAAACCGCTCCTACTCAAAGCTTCCCCATCTTCATTACTCTAGATGCTGTTGACTAATAACCAATGACGAATGATACCTTAATTTTGTACAGCAAACCGGGTTGCCACCTGTGCGAAGGGTTACAAGAAAAGCTCGCACAAACTCAAACGTTAGATTTTCAGCTAGAGGTGCGGGACATTACCCAACGGGACGATTGGTTCCAAGCTTATCAATATCAAGTACCCGTGCTGTGTTATCACAAAGACGGAAAAGAAACACCGCTTCCTCGCCCTTCACCCCGTTTGACTGTGCCGCAGTTAGAGAAAATGTTACAGAAATATTTGTAAGCCGGAAAGAACAGCAGCCGACTCGACAGAGGACGTTGGTTTATCTGGTGATTAAAATATGGTGCGGGTTATAAAAAAACTCTCAAGCTTCCCCAGTTCCTTAGGCAGGATTTATCGAGTGTTCTTCGAGAACCTGGCTACTGATGCGATCGCGTCTGTGTAATCCTACCAAGCTACAGGAGTGCTAATCTGAAGTTCTTATTGGCCCCCTATCCCTCTCGTCGTGAGGAGTTAATTGAGATGAAGCTACATAACCTACTCAGGGCAATTCCTAACGTGGTGGAAATGCCGAATCATCCAGCACTTGACGCCAAAATCACGGGAATCTGTACCAATTCCCACGCCTGTCAACCGGGAAATTTGTTTATTGGCATGCCCGGAACCCGTGTTGATGGTGGGGAATTTTGGCAAAGTGCGATCGCGTATGGTGCTGTCGCGGCGTTAATTTCTCCCCAAGCGGCACAAAAACACCCGCCTCAGCCAAAACCTGATGCTGAACCGCCCTGCATTATCTGTGCCACTGACATGACGGTAGCCTGCGCCCAAGCATCGGCGGCGTTCTACGACTACCCCACCCGCCAGCTTCAGTTAGTGGGTGTCACGGGTACGAATGGCAAAACCACCACAACCCATCTAATTGAATTTCTCCTCACCCAAGCCCAGCGTCCCACTGCCCTTTTTGGTACCCTTTATGCCCGATGGCAAGGATTTTCCCAAACAGCGGTTCACACCACACCGTTTCCCGTAGAACTGCAACAACAGTTACATTCAGCCGTAGCTGCAGGCTGCGAATTAGCAGTGATGGAAGTCAGTTCCCATGCCTTGGCACAAGGTCGGGTGCTAGGATGTGAGTTTGATGTCGCTGTATTTACCAATCTCACCCAAGACCATTTGGATTTCCACCGCGATATGGAGGATTATTTCGCGGCAAAGGCATTATTGTTTAATCCAGATTATCTCCACGGCAAAGCGATTATTAATGCCGATGATCCGTATGGTAAGCGCTTAATCGAAAAAGTTGGACGCGATCGCACTTGGAGTTACTCGGTTCAAGATCCCTCGGCAGATTTATATACGAGTGACTTGACTTATACACTAATTGGTGTTACAGGAACACTGCATACGCCAATGGGTGAAGTGACATTTAATTCACCCTTGGTGGGTCAGTACAATTTGTCCAATGTCTTGGCTGCTATTGGTGCAGTGTTAAATTTAGGGTTAGATTTAAAAACAGTAGTCACCGCCTTAAACCAATTTCCGGGAGTACCGGGGCGGATGGAACGGGTGCAACTTCAACCGGATCAGGATATTAGCGTAATTGTCGATTATGCCCATACACCAGATAGTTTAGAGAACCTGCTCAAAGCCGCCCGACCATTTATTCAGGGGAGAATGATTTGCGTATTTGGATGTGGAGGCGATCGCGATCGCACCAAGCGTCCGAAGATGGGGAAAATTGGCGCAGAATTAGCCGATGTCGCCGTGGTGACCTCCGATAATCCCCGTACTGAAGACCCAGAAAGGATTATTCAAGATATCTTAGAAGGGATTCCGGCGACTGTAGAGCCAATCGTAATTAGCGATCGCGCCACGGCGATTCGCACGGCTATCTTAGACGCCAAACCGGGTGATGGGGTGCTAATTGCTGGAAAAGGTCACGAAGACTATCAAATATTAGGAACCGAAAAAATTCACTTCGATGACCGTGAACAAGCGCGAGAAGCTCTAGTTCAGCGTAGCAAAAATACTTGATCGTCATTGGTCATTTGTCATTGGTCATTTGTCATTTGTCATTACGTGAAGTCGGGGCGGGTTTAGTTACATCTGGGTGTAACCAAAAAGATAGTAGTAAAACCCGCCCCTACACAATCTCCCCCATCTCCTGATAACTGATAACTGATAACTTCCCTGCACTCCAGCAACCTAATGAACCCACCACCGACACCGGATTTGTCCCTTTACCAGCTAGCGCTGGATAATTTGACAACACCTCAGTCTTTCTCAATCAGTCCAGTGGGACTCAAAAGCTTGATTGGAGCTATGGTTGATGTACTGATTGCAGAACAAATTCCCGCCACAATCTGGGTGAAGTCCCCATCTGTTGCAGGTTGGCGGGAGGAACTGTGGCGATATCGACAACAGAGGGGTATTCCGCAAACCCTCTATTGGTGTAACTGTGTTGGTGAAGTATCTGATGCGATCGCGTCCCAGGATGAGCCAGCCGTTAACTCGGATGCTCAACTGTTCCCCATTCAGCTAGCCGCCGGAAGCCAGCTTAAACGGGAGTTATTTCTATTAGTTCTATCTGAGCAATTGACCAGTTTGATTGTGGCAGATCAGCTACCTGAGGGGGAAAGTCCTCATCAGTCTCAGTCATGGCTGGCTATTTGTACGTTTGAACGACGAGTGATCTATCGGGTGTTGCAGGGACTCAGAGGAAGTATTGCGATCGCAGATAATACGCCCGACGAGTTACTTGCTGGAGGGGATAACCGATTTTCCTTGGTTCAAGCGACAGATGAGAAGACGTTAATCACCCAGGTGTTAGTCAAACAATTACAACGAACGGCGGAAATTCTCCAGTCAGGAACAATGGCTGAACCTGGACAGGATAGCACCATTACCCAATTAACCCATCACCTCAGCCATAAAGACGAACTCCTACGGCGAGTGGCGCAGGAACTGAAAACTCCATTAACGAATATGAAAACAGCGCTGAGTCTGTTGGAATCGCCTCAACTCAAACTCGCCCAGCGTCAACGTTATCTACAGCTTCTCAATAATGAATGCGATCGGCAAAATTCATTAATTGTGGGATTGTTGGATCTGGTTGAAGCCGATGAACCCCAAGCGGGAGTCAAGTCGGTAGTAGAATTGGCAGAGATTATTCCTGGTGTGGTGAGTACCTATCAACCGTTGGCTCAAGAGAAAGGAATTCAAGTCGGTTATACGATCCCGGCTGATCTACCGAGGGTTTCCTGTTTAGAAACCTGGTTACGGCAAATCGCTATTAATTTACTGCACAATAGTCTCAAATTTACTCCCGCCGGAGGTCAGGTGAGGGTACTGGGAAGTCTTCAGGGGGAATATGTTCAGTTGGCATTTACGGATACAGGAAACGGAATTGCAGCCAGTGAAATTCCCAAGATTTTTGATAGTTTTTATCGAGGACGCCCCATTCCTGGGGAAGAAATGGGAGCGGGTTTGGGATTGACCATTGTGCAGCAATTATTATTGCGTTGTGGAGGTTCGATTTCGGTAACCAGTCAAGTAGGGAAAGGATCGACGTTTAAAGTATTATTGCCTGTTGTTGGTGATGATCAATGAGACAGGTTGTCAGGGCGGATTGTACCATTATCGTTTCTTGCCATCCAGATGTTACTCAACCCGCTCTTACCGACTGTTTTTTTCAGACTGCTACACTAATATTCCCTCTTGATTACTGCTATTATTCCTAACTTCCAAAGGCAAAAATATCGTCATCACTTCCCCAGCTTGCGGTCGCTGACGCACAATTAGTTTACCGCCCAAGGCTTGGAACAAATGCTTAGTTACGTTCAGATTCAAACTCAGACTGCCTGTTTCTGGCTGAAACATTAATAACTGACCAATTGACTTTAACGTCTGACAGGTTGACTGTCCAAACTTATCCAAATTCCCCGAATTATCTGGGTTAGATTGGGACTGAAATTGCAACTTTAACTGGTCTCCAGCGGGAGTGACCTGCACCTGAATATGACCGCCGGCGGGTAAGGTACGGGTAAAATTCTCCACTAAACCCGTCAACACCTGATCTAACATCGAAGGATTACTCACCACCGTGGGCAGATTTTGCGGTAATACCACATCTAAGCTGATATTACGCCGTTGTGCCTGCTTTTGCCAGTGGGGAATACTGTTTTGGAAAATTTGCGCCAATGACATTGATGTGAGATTAACCGGGGCTTCTTTTACCGCTTTTGTTTCTAATTCAACGGCTCTAAAAATTAACTCCATGCGGTTAATCTGTTCGGTACATTCATGATCTATGATTTCCAGACGCCGAATCACTTCTGGCGCTAAATCTTTACGTTTTAATAATAATTTAGTTAAGGTGCGAATCGTCGTTAGTGGTGTGCGAACTTCATGAGTTAAAGCTTGCAGAAGTTCCACATCCGGGGCGGATTCACGGAGTTGAGACACTCGATGATTAACAAGGGTTTCTGATTTAGCTAATGGTTGCCAATCCCGGTCTTCAATTGTCTCACTATACGCCGGGTCTGTAGAGACTGGAGTAACTGAATTAATCGGTGTTACTGCTATCGTTTCATGCTTCGGTTCTGCAGAATATTCCGGCATATTTTGCAGCAACTGACGCCCAAATTGCATAACAATTTTATAATCGGGAGGCTGAGGCGCAAACTGCTTAACTAATGTATCTAAATAACTCAGTTGATGGGGATTGGCTAATAATAATCGAGGATAAAGAGACGCCCAAGCTTTTTGCACGTCCTCTGGAGCAAAGGAGAAGCGAAATCCAGGTACACCATTTGGGTCTTCTCCCGCCGCCATAACTAAACTAAAGCCACGGGTAAAGACTAAGCAAAACTGCTCCTCAGTCAATGAGTCAGCCGGAAATAAGCAGAGTTCATAAGTAGTATTAACCGTACCCTGAGCTTTTTCCGGATGAGCTGGAGGCAATTGAAAGGGCATAAAACTCCAGGGGTTTACAGTTTCAGTCGTAAACACCCCCGTTTGAAAATGAGAAAGCAGATCCGAGTGGCTTAAAACAGGTGCAGGACCGGCTAAAACTAACCCGTTTAGGGAGGCTGAGTTGTCGCCTTGATCCTCTGAGCAAAGGACTTGTAAGAGTAACTTTTCCAGAGACGCGATCGCACTTTGCCATTCTCGCTGCGATCTCCTTTCGTCTCTGATCCGCTGACTCGCCGCACTGCGCTGTCCCTTATCCATGACAACCGTTGTCGATTCAACCTGAGATTCGACCGGATTGTTCACCCCAGTCGGCGTATTCTCAGCTAAAACTTCGCTGATGTTTGGTAACAACCACTTTTGCACCACTATCTATCCCCATGAACTGCCAATTCTACTTGTCTATCTATGAGGATACTGGCTCTCGTCATCTCTCCGGGGTCGTAGAACCGAACCCCTGAGTCGCAATTTCCGTGGAATGGTCATTTGTCCTTGGTCATACTCGCTTTCCGAAAAGAAGCAAGCTACGTCCTTTGTCAGGGAACGGGAAATTGACAATAGACTAAACCTAGATCGCAAGTGATCAACCGGACATGATACAGTACCAAATCAGGATTAGCTACCGTCAATCTTTGAACTGAATCCCATCACCTCAGCGACGGCGGTGGTGGTTGGCTTAATTCCTCGCTGTAATTGGTTGTTGCAATGTTGAATCGCCGTATCCGGATCTTTTAACCCATTCCCTGTCAGCACACAAACCACTGTTGCTCCCGTGGGAACTTGATCTTTCACTTTCAATAACCCCGCCACTGATGCAGCGCTAGCGGGTTCACAAAATATTCCTTCTTTTGATGCTAAAAGGCGATAGGCTGCCAGAATTTCCTCATCCGTAACGCTATTAAACTGCCCCTGACTGGCATCTTTTACCGCAACAGCTTTTTGCCAACTGGCTGGATTGCCAATCCGAATCGCGGTAGCGATTGTTTCCGGATGCGCCACTGGTTCACCCAGAATCAGGGGTGATGCCCCAGCCGCCTGGAATCCCATCATCCGAGGTAAGCGATCGCACAACCCATGTTGATGATACTGGCAAAAGCCCATCCAGTACGCCGTAATATTCCCGGCATTTCCCACCGGAATACACAGCCAATCTGGGGCATTCCCTAAATTATCAACAATTTCAAACGCGCCCGTTTTTTGACCTTCCAATCGATAGGGATTGACCGAATTTACCAACGTTACCGGATAATTTGCCGCTAACTCCTGGACAATCCGTAAACAGTCGTCAAAATTTCCCTCAATTGCCAATACCTGTGCCCCATAAACCAATGCCTGCGCCAACTTCCCCAAGGCGACATACCCATCTGGAATTAACACAAACGCTTGCATATCCCCCCGACTAGCATAAGCCGCCGCCGAGGCAGAGGTATTTCCGGTACTGGCACAAATTACCGCCTTTGCCCCGGCTTCCTTTGCCTTAGAAATCGCCATGGTCATGCCTCGGTCTTTAAAGCTACCTGTAGGATTAAGACCATCATATTTAACCAATACCTTGACTCCTTTGCCCACCGCTTCTGAAAGGGCAGGAGTGGGGATCAGAGGCGTATTTCCCTCCAAGAGAGTCACTACGGGAGTTGAGGTGGTGACGGGTAAATAAGACCGATAGGTCTCAATTAGACCCGACCATTGACAAGGCTTGGCAAAGGTATCTGTAGTTTGAGGGATATTGGTAGCAGACAGAGTCATGATTTCTTTCTGAATTTTGGTCATGACAAATGACCCGAAAAAACTTTTGAGTGACCAGAAATTCCATAGCACATCTGTAGGGGCGGGTTTCACCATTATCGCTGCTTGCCACCCAGATGTCACTAAACCCGCCCTAACTAAGTGCAAGAACTCTTGGACAAATGACGAATAACATAAGACAAATTCATCCCACGCCTATTGGTCATGGGATGAACTCAATCAATTACCGAGAACGGTTATGAGTGACCGATTCTTTTGATTTGTGATTACGACGCTTCACCAGTTTCGGACGTTCTACTTTGTTTTCAATCTCGATGGCGGCTAACTCCGGTTGTGTGTGGTCGTAGACCATTTGCAAGGCGGCGGCAGCGATCGCGTGGGGGTCGTATTCTTCACTCAACTCCCGCACGATAGGCAGGAATGATGCCATACGTTCTCCGGTGAGTGCCTCTCGTAACTCATCTTGCAATTTCTCCAAGCGCCGCGCTTCGATTTGCGATCGCGTGGGAATCCGAGACACCTGTAAGTTCTGCCGGACTTTCCGTTCAATCTGGTGCAGTTTGCGCCGTTCAAAGGGTTGAATCAAGGAAATCGCGGTTCCGGTTTTCCCAGCACGACCAGTACGACCAATCCGGTGAATATAACTTTCCACCTGATCAGGCAGGTCGTAATTAATCACATGGGTGAGATGATCCACATCCAGACCCCGTGCAGCAATATCCGTCGCCACCACCCAGCGCACCTGACTCTGGCGGAATCGGGACAACAAGCGCTCCCGTTGGCTTTGGCTGAGGTCGCCATGATACTCATCCACACTATGACCAGCCGCTTGTAACTGGCTAGTGAGTTCCGCGGCTGACCGCCGCGTCCGCACAAAAATTAGGGCGGCTTCGGGGTCTTCCAGCGCCAAAATCGGCTGTAGGGCTTTGGACTTTGAGCAGCCACGGGGGATCATATAAACCCGTTGCTCAATCCGTGCTGGGGTGGCTTTAGGTAGTTCCACGGTTACCGTCACCGGGGATTTGAGGAACTGATTGACTAAATCCCGAATCGCCTTCGGCATTGTTGCCGAAAAACAGGCAGTCTGGCGTTCTTTCGGGGCTTGCTTGAGGATTTTCTTGACATCATCGATAAAGCCCATGCTCAACATTTCATCGGCTTCATCTAAGACCACCCATTTTACTTGATCTAACTTCAGATCTCCTCGATCCAGCAAATCGATCACTCGTCCTGGCGTCCCGACAACCATTTGGGCATTACGTTGTAACAGACGAATTTGGCGATCAATGGATTGTCCTCCGTAGACGGTGACTATACCGACACGGCGATTGCTGGTCAAGTCCCGAATGGCATCTGCCACTTGTCGGGCTAATTCCCTGGTTGGAGCAAGAATTAAGGCTTGTACGCCTCGGGCATTGGGATCAATCTGTTCCAAAATCGGCAAAGAAAAGGCAGCGGTTTTCCCTGTACCGGTTTGAGATTGAGCGACCACATCTTGCCCTGCCAACAGTTCCGGAATGGCTTGAGATTGTATTTCCGTGGGTGTATCAAAACCTAATTTTTCCAGTTGATGGAGGCACTCTTCAGATAAGCCCAGATTATTGAATGAAAGGGTCATAATTTAACAGTTGTTGTGAGTTTTTCGTGATGGTTAAGGTCAGTCGTCAGTGAGCAAGAGTCTGGGGCGTAGGAGTTGGCAATCGCCAACATTCCCTTACCCTGAATCGACTCTAGTTAACCGACAACTAACAGTGGACTAGGGACTACAGAACCATAGAGGTCATAGATGCCAGCATCGGTGATTTCTACTTCCACGATGGTCCCCAAGGGGGCTTCGCCTTGGACGTAGACTAATCCATCGACCTCAGGGGCAAATCGAGCTGAGCGACCGATCCGTTTTCCGGTTGAGGGGTTCTCTTGCTCAATCAGAACGTCAACGATCTTGCCCACTTCACCTTGGTTTTTCTTCAACGTAATCGGCTGTTGAACTGCCATCAGCGTCTGGCGACGCTTCTCCATGACGGCTTGGGGGACCCGATTGGGCAAGTTGTAGGCTGGTGTACCCTCTTCGGGAGAAAAAGTAAATACACCAACGTGGTCAAACTCGTGATGCTGGACAAATTGCAGCAAATGGTTAAATTGCTGCTCTGTCTCGCCAGGAAACCCGACGATCAAGGTAGTCCTCAGCACCGCATTCGGCAAGGCGGCTTTAATCTGATCAATAATCTGATCATTCACTCGCCCCTGCCAAGGACGGTTCATTGCACGCAGGACTTCTGGATGGGAATGCTGTAGGGGTAAATCCAAGTAAGGCAGAACATTAGGCGTTTCCTGAATTGCTGCCATCACTGGCTCGGTTAAACCGGTGGGATAGGCATAGTGCATCCGAATCCAGGGGATATCCACCTTACCTAATGCCCGCAATAGTTCAGCTAACTTGGGTTCTCCATACAGATCGACGCCATAGTTGGTTGTGATTTGAGAAATGAGGATTAATTCCTGCACGCCTTGGGACGCCAATTGTTCAGCTTCCGCCACAATTGATTCAATCCTTCGCGATCGCTGGTTTCCCCTCAGATACGGAATAATGCAGAAGGCGCACCGATAGTTACATCCTTCTGCTACTCGCAGGTAAGCGACTCCTTCTGAGGTTGTGCGATAGCGCGGCGTTGTTTCATCCGCAATATAGGTTGGTTCGGCTGAAACGGCTTTGACCCGTTCTCCTGCTTCTACCCGTTCTATCACTTCGACGATGTTCTGATAATCGCCTGTTCCGACTACAGCTACAGCTTCTGGCAATTCTGCCAACAATTTCTCTTGGAAATGTTGTGCCATGCAGCCAGCAATAACAATTTTCTTATTGGCTTCTGCTAGCTCAACTAGCGTGCGAACCGATTCTGTCCGCGCTGCCTCTATGAAGCTACAGGTATTTACAATAACATATTCGGCTAAATCTTCGTTGCTATCGACTGGGTAGCCCGCTTGAACCAGCAGACCCAGGATATGCTCCGTATCAATACGATTTTTTTCACAGCCTAAATGAGAAATGGCAATTGTTGGCTTGTTGCCCATGGGGTTATCTACTACAATCGGCACTAGAGTGGAGTAGCGCTTGATTTCCAGCGCTCCTAATCAGTAAGCATGAGTTGTGAGCAGTTCCCTGTCACCGTTCTGGAGAGAAGGTCTCCATCGTTCAGGCTAATTCAATCCTGATCACTTGATTTTTTCCCAGCTTTACTCGATTCATCGGGGCATAGTCTTAGAGTTTACCCACGCTCCACCAGTCCGGATGTTCTTTGGTTGCTCTAGTTTAACCCCGTTACTTATTTATATAAAATTTTATTAATATATGCAATACACTCGGTAACTTAATCTAACTTGACGCTTGACTGGGGGAAGGGCGACTATTAGCGAGCGTCGGCTGACGTTACCCTACTTAGCGGTTGGTGCTTAAGAATTAGGCGATGGTTATGATTCTGACAGATTTATGCTGTCATTTACCATAGTATATCCCATTTGTCAATCCATCGAATTAGTTAGATAGAGAGTCTCTGTGGTTGTCAAACCTGAGTATATTCAAATTCTTGTGAACGGTTTTCAGGTAGATACGTGAACTTACAACAAATTTTCAAGACACCCAATCCCATCATTGGCGTTGTGCATCTGTTACCCCTGCCAACGTCTCCCCGTTGGGGAGGGAGTTTAAAAGCGGTGATTGATCGAGCCGAACAAGAGGCGACAGCACTGGCATCAGGGGGAGTTGATGGGGTAATCGTGGAGAATTTTTTTGATGCTCCCTTCACCAAAAACCAAGTCGATCCCGCCGTCGTCAGTGCGATGACCTTAATTGTGGGGCGATTGATGAATTTGGTCACATTACCCGTGGGGATCAACGTGTTACGCAATGATGCCAAAAGCGCGATCGCGATCGCCAATTGTGTCCAAGCCCAGTTTATCCGGGTCAATGTTCTCACTGGCGTCATGGCAACGGATCAAGGATTGATCGAAGGAAAAGCTTACGAACTGTTGCGGTATCGCCGAGAACTCGGTAGTGATGTACAAATTTTAGCCGATGTCTTGGTTAAGCATGGACGTCCCTTGGGATCACCAAATTTGACCACGGCGGTACAGGAAACCATCGAACGAGGTTTAGCCGATGGCGTCATCCTCTCCGGATGGGCAACGGGTAGTCCTCCCAGTCTAGAAGACTTAGAATTAGCATCAGCCGCCGCCAATGGAACTCCCGTGTTTATTGGTAGCGGTGCTAACTGGGAAAATATTCCTACCTTGATGCAAGCCGCCGACGGGGTGATTGTGTCTAGTTCCCTGAAACGACGGGGGCGAATTGAGCAACCCATTGACCCGATTCGCGTCAGTCAATTTGTGGAAGCGGTACGACGTGGTGTTAACACGACAGCATCGCCGCCACCCATGTCTTCGGTCAAGTTACATTCTAAGTAAGAGTGAATCGTAACGTTTTCGATTGCTCCTGAAATTCCTAGTGCTGATTGATAAATATGAGACGCCGACGTTCTGCTCCCTGGATTCATCGCCAGTCTCGCCCGCTCATTGGTGCGATCGCGATTCTTGGTGCTTTAGATACGGCTTACCTTACCTTGGTGGAAACTGGGGTATTTAAAGAAGCCCTATGTCCCACAGGCGAGGTAATCAACTGTCAAGCTGTCTTAAGTAGTAGTTATGCTTGGCTTTTGGGCGTACCCCTAAGCTTGTTTGGCTTTTTAGCCTACACTGCGATCGCGGTATTTGCCTTTGCTCCCCAACTTGTCAAATCCTCAGATAACAAAGACTTTCGCCGACAAGTAGACGATGGGAGTTGGCTGCTGATGTTTGCTGGCTCAACCGCCATGGTTGTCTTCAGTGGCTACCTTGTCTATCTCATGTCCGTTGTCATTGGGGCATTTTGTCTCTATTGCCTGGTATCCGCTGTCTGCTCAATTGCCTTATTTGTGCTGACAATAATTGGGCGTGAGTGGGAAGATGTCGGACAACTGTTTTTCACTGGCATTGTTGTCGGTATGGTAGCGCTGATTGGCACCTTGGGTGTCTATGGCATGAGTGGTGAACAGACAACGGCTGGCGGAGTAGACGGCGGCGTGATTCCTCAGGTATCTACTGCGCCTAAAGCCCCCTACGGCTGGAAAATAACCACCACCTCTGGCGAAGCGGAAATGGAACTCGCTCGTCATCTTACCGCCGTTGGTGCTAAAAAATATGGTGCTTATACTTGTCCCCATTGCCACGATCAAAAGGAGTTATTTGGCAAGGAAGCCTTTAGCGAAATCGATTATATCGAGTGCCATCCTGCTGGTGAAAATCCTCAGCCTCAAGTGTGCCAAGCCGCAGGAATACCAGGGTATCCGAGTTGGGAAATTAATGGTCAGTTGTATCCCGGCGTTCGCAGTTTGGCAGAATTGGCAGATTTAACCGACTACCAAGGAAAACGCGACTTTAAGTACCGATTGCGCTGAAAACTGTAGAGACGTTGCCCGCAACGTCTCTACAGGTGATACAAATGGATTAATCTGACGACGCAAATAAATCGAGGGGGAGATGACCGTACATTTGATTAATACCCCCTTCAAAAGAAGATTGGCAGGAAACTAAAACACCGCGATGCTCACCCGTATAGGAATCGATATAACACAATCCTGAATTGCCGTTATATTTGATATACACTGCTCCCTCAATCGGAGTCAGGTCAAGATTCGGTTGATAACCTAAAGCTTGAGCATAGGTTTTGAGCGCCGATAAACCCTGAGCCGCTGTATTCGCGCAAATACCAAAAATTTGATAATCTGAATGCTGGGCAAGTAACGCTAAGGCTTGCCGCAGTTTCTCTTTTTCGGCATCTGAAACCACAGGTTGACTCTCAATGCAGTTGAAGGGTTCGAGAAGCGCTTGAGCGTCTGAGAGGGTGAGATGGGTAGAGTTTTGGGTAGACATAGACATAACTGGCGGCGACAATAACGTGATCGATGATATAGCAAAAGGTACACAGCAGAAGGCAAAGGCAAAAGGCACACAGTAGAACGCACAGAGGGTAGAAGGAAAAAGTACCCAAGTTCACGCCTAGGGTGACTTCATCAGATTTGGTATCACTTCAACATGATATTGATCACTCAATTCATGTAAAATTAATCACATTTTTTAGCCTTTATTATCACAATCTCTCAGAGATATCGATCAAGATTTAGTCAACATTTTTACGTAAAAATAATATTTATACATAAAAAAACATCAAAAGAAAAGATCTGCAAGATTTATGAATACTTGTCCCTGCTGCTCCCATCCCTTACTTCGGCACATTAGCCACCATCGCCTCTACTGGTTCTGTTCACACTGCTGGCAGGAAATGCCCACCGTTGATACGACTCGTCGTCAACCGATCCAAGAACTAGAGCGGCTATTTAATCTGCCGACTGTTTCCAGTAAGACTAAATTAGTCAGTCACCTTTAGTACATATTTACTGAATTTATGCCCATCAGTCCAGGTAATATTTACCGTTCATGGCGTATTACCGGGAAACATTAAGGGTATAGATCTCCGCAGAGGAGTTCTTGAATTATGGATTACTTAGCCATCTGTTCATCAATTGCCGCAAATCTAGCAACTTTTTTAGACAATCTTCCTTACCAACATCAGCCAATCATCAATGGAAAAGCTAAAGATGAAATTAATCGCCAAGCGGGTGAAATTATCTATTCTTGTTTAGCCGACTATCCCATCAATCTTTATCTGCAAGGAGAACACCAGAAGCTAAATCCTTGCGCTAGCTATTCTATATTTGTCGATCCAATCGACGGGACATCCAACTGGTTACGTCAAGTGGGTGACCCGTCTTTAGTGATTGCCATCACGTCAAAAACATTGGATGTGACTTTAGGAGATTTAGAATTTGCTTATGTACAAGGATTACGCACAGGAAACTGTTACTATGCAACCCTGAGCGCGGCCTATTTCAGCAGCGCTAACAGTCAAGACTACAGTCAGATTTACTGTCACTCTCAAGTCTGCCTAGACGACGCGATCGCATACTTACGTCCCGGCTATAATCGGGCAAAAGAAGCATTGAGCGGCAGTTTCCCCTTGTGGTTATGCTGTCGGGATATTCGCTCGATCGATAACTCAGCTATGGAACTTTGTCAAATCGCCCGAGGCGCTGCTGATTTTATGGTCGAATGTCGTCATGCGTCGGAAAATTATAATTTGCTCGCCTATCCAATTTTAAAAGCAGCCGGCGGTTATTTAGTTGATTTTCGCGGCAATTCTCTGGAGTCTCTCAGTCTGGACTCTGAATATATTGTCGATTATGTCACCTGTGGTTCTGGCTATTTATTACGAGAGATTCTCCATATTATTCAGCGCTGGGAACAAAACCACGAAAAAAGTTTCCGTAGTTTTTTAGGGGAAATTGAGCGGGAAAACCAAGTTTTGGGAAGTCAAATTGCTTGAAGGGTGATTTGTCATTTGTCATTTGTCATTTTTAAATTGGGAAGGTATGATCTATAACTCGTATTTTTTAGAGAAAATGCTCAAACCCCTTCCCTTGACGACTGTACTATCCCTGACTCTTGTAACCTTTACCGCCGGATGTTCCCCTCAATCTAATCCCTCCCAACCCTCTGTCAACGAGAACGAGATCGATACTGTCTCAGTCGCCGAAAGTCCAGCAGAAGCGGAATTGCAAAAACCAGTCGTTCCCTCACTCGCTGCTCCAGATAATCCCAATCCGGCGATTCAAGCGCAAATCGAGCAGTACATGAATGGTTTAGCCGCCAAAGGATTTGCCAAGGAAAATCATGGGATCTGGATTCAAGCGGGAAATACTCTGCTAGCGAATTATCAAGCTACTGTTCCCTTACCTGCGGCTTCTATCACCAAAATCGCCACCTCCCTCGCTGCTTTGCAAACCTTTGGTCCCGATCACCAATTCATTACCCTCATCGGCGCAACGGGTGCAGTAGAAAACGGCGTTCTCCAAGGAGACTTAGTGATTGAAGGGGGAGAAGATCCATTCTTTGTGTGGGAAGAAGCGATCGCTCTCGGTAATCTCCTCAATCAGATGGGTATCCAGCAGGTAGCGGGGAATTTAATCATCACAGGCAAATTTTACATGAACTTTGAGTTTGAGCCACTCACATCAGGGACTCTTCTCAGACAAGGATTAAATAGTCAACTTTGGACTCCCGCCGCCCAAACCCAATATCAAACCCTACCCCCAGACACCCCCAAACCACAAGTTGCGATCGCGGGTTCGGTACAAGTCTCCCCCACCCCTCCCAGCAACGTCCAACCCCTGATTCGTCACTATTCCTTCCCCCTGGCTGAACTGATCAAAAAAATGAATCAATATAGTAATAATAAAATGGCAGATATGCTCGCCAACTCGGTAGGGGGAGCGAATGTTGTCGCTCAAAAAGCCGCCGCCGCCGCAGGCGTTCCTCAATCTGAAATTACATTAGTTAATGGTTCTGGATTAAGCGATCAAAATAAGATTTCTCCCCGTGCGGCTTCCGGTTTATTTCTCGCCATTGCCCGATATCTTCAACCCTATAATATGAGTCTTGGCGATGTATTGGCGGTTGTTGGACAAGATGAAGGTATTTTAAACGAACGTCCACTTCCCCCATTCGCTATTGTTAAATCCGGAAGTTTAAATAATGTCAGCGCTTTAGGCGGAGCTTTACCCACGCAGCAGCAGGGAATTATCTGGTTTTCTACGATGAATATGGGTTACAACCTGGAAGGATTTCGCGCCCAACAAGAAGCACTGCTGCAAAGTTTTATTAGCCAGTGGGGAGGCGTTCAATCATTACCTGAACCCTTACAACCCAATCCCGAACGAGTCAATAAAACCTCTAGCAATGAAATTGTCAATGAAATATGAGGAAATAGAGAATGGGAAACAGTGAAAAAGGACATAAGACATAAGACTAATTTTCAGATTGGTTCGGCAATAGGGAAGAATGAGAATCTGGAGGAAGGGGATGTTTCCAGACATTGCGATCGCAGCCCATTTTTGGTGGCAAGGCTAATTCCGCCGTGATTCAGAGAAAGCGGGCTTGCTATAATAGGGCAATAATTCCGAACTACCACCTCTTTAACTATGACTTCCCAGCAACTTGACAACCGCTCTCAAGGTCTCGAAGCGCGAGTTGCAGCCTTAGAGTCAGAGCTAGCCCAGTTGAAGCAACTACTTGCTGGCTTGCTTCAGCAGGAAACTCCTTGGTGGATGAAAGTGGCAGGCAGCTTTGAAAATGATCCCACCTTTGATGAAGCTGTTCGTCTGGGTCAAGAATGGCGGCAGTCTGTTGAGTAGCGAACTAGCGCTTTACGATGTACATTCTCGACACAGATCATCTTAGTCTTATCCAGCGTAATGGGGAAGAGGGCAGACGCATTCTAGCAAGGTTGGCAACCGTTCAAGAAGCGGAAGTTGCCGTTACCATCATTACCTATGAAGAACAAGTTAGAGGTCGTCTCAGTGTAATATCTAAGGCAAAAACGTTAGACAATCAGCTACTAGCATATAAATGGCTACAGCAGCTTTTAGATAATTACCGCTCAATTGTGGTTATTCCATTTAATCGTGATGCTGGTCTAGAACACCAACGCTTGAGAAAAGCCTATCCACGTCTGGGCAATATGGATCTAAAAATTGCCGCGATTTCTATTGTGAATAATGCCATATTACTTACTCGCAATACATCAGATTTTGGACAAATTAAAGAATTGCAAATAGAGAATTGGTCAAGACTATAGCTAATTTTCCGATTGGTTCGGCAATAGGGAATGTGGAGGAAGGGGATGTTTCCAGACATTGCGATCGCGGGATGTTAACTTACTCAATTCAACCGTAGCCCCTCGCTGTTCTAATTCTTTCCCCTGAGCCGCAGATAAGCCCGCATTTTGCTTAAATATAGCTCCCTCAACTTTCACACCACTCAGATTGGCATTGAAAAGATTCGCGCCTGTGAGATTGGCTTGTCTCAAATCCGCATTCGTCAAGTTGACATGACGCAGAAACGTATGACTCAAATCGGCTCCCCTGAGATTTAAATGACTTAAATCAGCACGACTCAAATCAGCGCGACTCAGATTTGCCCCTTCTAAATTAGCATGACTGAGGATAGCCCGACGCAATCGCACCTCCTTTAAATTGGCTCCCCTTAACATCGCCTGATTCAGTTGAGCATTGCTGAGATTCGCTTTGCTCAAATCGGCTCTGAATAGACTGGCTCCACTCAGATTTGCCTGTTCTAAAGTCGCCCCCTCTAAATTCGCTTGATCCAATTGGCTGTGCTGTAAGTCTGCACCTGTTAAGTTCGCCTGACTCAGGTTTGCCTCACTCAAGTCAACCTCACTTAAATCCCCGTACTGGAGGCTAGTTTGTCGTAAATCAGCACCCTTGAGATTGGCACCGGTGAGAATTGCCTGATGCAAATTTCCATGGCTGAGATCCGCCTGTTGGAGGTTGGTATGTCGCAGTTTCGCCCCAATCAAACTGGCGCGACTCAGATTAATATTTTGCAAGTTTGAACGACTCAGATTGGCGTTATTTAGGTTAGCGCCATTGAGATTGGCAGAATTCAAGTCAGTAACCGTTAAATCAGCCCCCATGAGTATGGCACTACTTAAATTAGCGCCCCCCAATTTAGCCAGACTCAAATTCGCCTCACTCAGATCAGCACTGCTGAGATTTGCTTCCCGCAAATCGGCAGCACTCAAATCACTATTACGAATGTCAGCCCCCTTCAGATCACTCCCGCGTAGATTAGCGCCTTTCAATTGGCAAAAAATGCGGTATGCCTCCAACTCAGAAACCGCTGATTCGCCCTTCTTAATTTTGACGACATCAAATTGCACGTTCTCCGTATAAATGGCAAAGACAACATTAAAAATATCCAAAAAATGAATAAAAAACCGACATTCTGTTTCCGGATATTTTTCGTAATAGCGAATTAGATTGGCAATACAATTATCTAAATGAGTGCGAACATAATTACACAATAAAATAATTTTGAGCAGGAGAATTACAATTGTCAGAGGACTACCTTGGCTGGTGAGAGTGATAAAGAGCGGGGAGGGTTCCTGCCCATTTTCTGTGGTTAAAAATTCCAAGGTGCGCCGACAAGTCCGCAGTAATAACTCCATGGTCGTCGTTTCCTGATTGTATGACTCATAGAGCAGCTCGAGTTTTTCGGTCAGAGTCTTTTTGAAAAAATCAATCGACTGGTGAGGACTCGTTGAAAAAAGTAAATAGTCGAGTAATTTCCGCTTAAAGTCTCGATAAGTCAGCGTTTTGCTCTGCTGAACAAACACATCAGCCGTATGGGAATAACTGTGCAGAAACTTACGTGATATCAGTTGTTTGAGCAGACGAATGATTCCATTGCCCAGTTGAGTGGGATTCGGGGGCGGTTCCTTTTTAAAGGTTGGCGAATTACAATGCACGGTGTACATTGCTAGCTCAAATTTAAACTTCTCTTTTAACCGTTTTGCCGTTTTCTTAGCTAATTCCCGCTGCTCAACTGGATTTTGAGAATCTAAATATTGCGGTAATAATAAATAATAAGCATAGCGATGACTCCACCCTCGACGTTCGGTACGGCTTGAGGTAAAGACTTTAAGTTCTTGATAGTCCTGGCTTTCAATAAAATTAGCAATCCACGTTCTCAAACGATTCAGGGTCTGAGATACAGTAGATTTAACTGAGTCCACCTTAGCCAGCGTTTGAATCAACTCCTCTATCGAGTCTGAGCGCCGACTTGCCAACCAATTGTTAATTAAAATATAGCAAGACCGCTTCAGAGTATTTCTGAATTCTTGCTCGTTCTTTTGCTCAAGCAGCTCATACATTGAGCGAGTGACGTCTGGATTTTGTGTACACTCACTGGAAAAAAATAACTGCTTAAATTCCGGCAAAACAGCTTCTGGAGGGTCATTTTCCACTCGATCGAGTAGGAATTGAAAAATAACCTCCTGAGCTTGCTGAATCCGTTGCTGCTTTGATTCTCCATCAGCCGAAGAATCGATTTGCTGATTGTCTGGTATGATGCGCCCCTCCATAAATAGGTAAAATCTGAGTTGGCTAATCCTGGTGGTTATCTGCCTCTACTGCTCCATAGCGGCGATAGTCTCTGCCTCTAGTTTAACCTTTTCCCAAAATATTCTTTATCGGAAACATTTATTGTAACCAAAATCCGTAGCATCTTGGGGAGCAGGCGTACAGGGGAGATGGAGGAGATGGGGGAGATGGGGAAGATGAGGAAGATGGGAGAGAGAATTTACAAAGGATGAATAAAAAATGACCAATGACGAATGACGTAGCTTGCTTCTCAAGGGTAGCGAGTTCCTCACCGTTAACTTTAAATTTTCCCATCTACTTATCCAAAAATTGCACCCTGTTGTTTGAGTTCTCGCTTCATTGGCTCAGAGAGTCCAGAATTATTTCCAAATCGAGTTCCCTTAACCTTCACATCCGTGAGATTTGCATTAAACAGGTTGGCACCAAGAAGATTAGCATGATTGAGATTTGCACCCGTCAAATTGACGTGACGTAGCAAAGCTTTACTCATATCGCTTCTACTGAGGTTACTATTGCTCAAATCTGTGCGAGTTAAGTTCGTTTTCTGAAGATTAGCATGACACAAACTGGCATAACTGAGATCCGCCCGATCCAAGTTAGCACTACTTAAATTGGCGTGGTTTAGCTGAGTCCAATTGAGTTGAGCGCATCTAAGATTAGCATCCCTGAGATCTACATCCTTAAGATTGGCTTGACTGAGATCAGCATTGCTCAGATCAGCATAGCGCAGATTGGCATTCACTAGATTCGCAGAATTCAAGCTAGCATTACTTAAGTCAGCACCACTCAGATCGGCTTGCTGGAGATTAGCACGACGCAGTTTAGCGCTCTTTAAAATTGCACAGCATAGATTAGCTTGTCGCAGGTCAGCACAACGTAGATTTGCTTCACTGAGACTCGCACCGCTCAAATTAGCATCTTGAAGCATCGCACCGCTTAACTCCGTGCGATCAAGTATGGCACCGCTTAAGTTTGTCTGACTAAGTTTGGCAAGACTCAAGTCGGCTTTGCTCAAATCAGCCCCCGCCAAATCAGCCTCCCGTAAATCTGCTGCTCTGAGATCCATATAACGGATATCTGTTCCTCTTAAATCAGCACTCCGCAGATCCGTTCCTTTTAATTGGGAAAAGACGCGATAGTTATCAAGATCCATAACATAAGCATCTGGCTCATCGTCATTATCACTAAGTTTAACGATGTTATATTGAGTGTCTTCGGTACAAATAGCAAAAACAATCTTGAAAACTTCCAAGAAATTAATCAGCCACTGACAGTCTTTTTCTGTAGAATTCTCGTAATATTGAATTAATTGGGCAATACAAACATCAAGATGCGTTTGAGCATATTTACAAATTAAAATAATTTTCAGGAGAATCACGACTAAGGTTAAAGGGTTGCCACGATTCGTTAACAAAATAAATAGAGTTGAAGGTTCTCGACCATCTTCAGTTGTTAGCACCTCAATCATTCGCCGACATGTGCGTAGGAGTAAGTCACCACTAATCGGTTTGAGATGATGATTTTCATACAGACTATCTAATCGAGCAAATAAATACTGATCGAGTATTTCCGAATAAACGGGAGTGTTAATTAAAAATAACAAATAATTCTTTAAATCCTGTTTAAAGTCTTGGTAGCATTTATTGGGAACGTATTGATTTAAATAATCAGCATAACTTCGGCAATTAACCAATAGTTGGCGAGAGCTTATTTTTTTAATCAGTTGGATGACGTGAGGACCTAGACGAGTTGGGTTAATGATTTTTTTCTCGGAATTGAAATTAGGAGAATCATATCGAGCCGTATACATAGCTAGATCGAACTTAAATTTTTTCCTCAGCCGTCTAGACAGATTTTTGGCAGTTTCTCGCTGTTCAATTGGATTGCGAGAGTCCAGATATTGGGGAACTAATAAATAAGATGTATACCGATGACTCCAGTGCTGTTGTTCGGCTTCAGATTCAGCCGTATAGGGAGCCGAAAATAATTTCAGTTCTTGATAATCGTGGCTATCAACAAAATTATAAATATACCCTTTTAGCCGACTCATGGAAGGGGATAGAGTTGTCGGCTTCAGCGGAGGATCACCAACTAATTCAATCAGGTTTTGAATAAAATCATAACGGCGTTTTGAAGACCAATTATTAATTAAAATATAACAAGATCGTTTTAAAGTATTTCTGAATTCTTGATTATTTTTGCTGGCAATAATTGTATCAAGTGCAGTTTTTATATGAGGCTCACTCGGCTCTTTACCCAATATAAATAATTGGCGAAACTCTTGTAATACAGTTTCTGGGGGATTGTGATGAACGATTTTGATCAAAAATTGATAAATAACCTCTTGAGCCTGCTGAATATTGAAGTCAGACCCAGAAACGTCCTCACCTGATAAATTCAATTGTTCGCCTTCTGGCAAGATGCGCCCCGTCATGATCAAAAAAAATGTTGACAATAATTAAAGTATTAAAATTTTGTCATTTTATAGTTGAGTAGCATAGGGAATAGACAATACAGCTCGGATCAGCTCTAATTCTTCTCCCTCTACTCCTCTAGCTCCCCCAGCTTCTTTGAACTCTCTTCTTAGCCGAGCAGTATAGGGGCGTGCCAGGAAGATTTGCGCGGGTCAGTACCGCCCCACTGCACGAGCCAAATTTTGCCGACGGGAGAAAGAGCAACTGCGATCGCATAACTAAGTCAGCTAACCCTTGCTAAGACAAGTCTACTCTTGATCATACCTTAGTCTAGCTTTCTGGGACGTCACCCAAAAGCGGCTATCCCTCCCCCCCGTCTTGGCTGGGGCTTGCAGCAGTAGGCGAAATACCTAGATTTACCGATAATATACCCAGAGGTTTTCGGTTAAAAATCTCCCTTGTCGATTATTGTCAATAGGGGAAGCCGCCGCTGCCCTTGGGAGTGTCGATAGACACCTTGAGGCGATGGGAGAAAGAAGACAAAATTCAATCGGTGCGGACAGAGGGAGGACATGGTTGAATGTTGAATGTTGAATGTTGAATGTTGATTGTTGATTGTTAATTGCTACCATGAACAATGAACAATGAACAATGAACAATGAACAATGAACAATGAAGCTGTTGACACCTCCGATAAATCTTTGTAAGATACAGAAATCAGAGATTTTTAGTCGGTCATGACCCAAGCAGAATTCCGCACTTATGTCACGACAACAACCAACCGTTGGGTGGTTGCGTTTTTGAATGATGCGGCGACACTCGGCTACGATGCCAAGATTGAGTGCTTGAAGCTGCTTTTAGAACAAAACCCTCCGAGTAAGTCAAAGCTGAACACTCAGCTACAGCAGAATCATGACATCAACAAGCGACAGGCAAACAGCATCATCGCTTATGTTGAAGGTGCAGTTAAGTCGGCGAATGAATGCCGTAGCAATCACTTGGAATTACTGCAAGGCAAGCTTAAGCACACAACAGAAGTCATTGCGAATTTAGAAAAGAAAATTAAAGCGCACCGCAAATATCTACAAGCCGTAGAACAGGTAAACCGAGGGAAGAAGAAGAAAGTTCCCAAGTCTCTCAAACCTAAGTACCCAGACGCTTGCCCAATACGGTGCGCTCATCATTTAACCCTATACAGGCAAGCCCAAGTTAAACTTCATCACAAGAAACGGTACGCCCACAAGTTAAAGCTTTATATCGCCCAGATCAAAGCGTCTCCCTTGCACGTAAACTTGGGGAACAAGTATACCGTGGAGATGGTTGGTTCCAAGGATGAATCCTACGGAAATCAGATTTGCCAGTTGGATTTAATTGGCTCCGAACTTCATATTCGAGTTCCATATCGCTTGGACAAGCGATATGGGAAATATATTCAGTTTCCTATCCGTTTACCCAAACATGGAACCGATAACCTAGCCACAGCCTGGTACAATCGACAAGCCTTAACCTATCGATTCATCCAAAAAAAATTGACGGAGTGGGAAATCCATATCACCTTTGAGGTCAAACCCGCTCCTCGGATAACTGCCCCCATTTCTTGGGGAGCCATTGGTGTAGACCTTAATCCCAACTGTATCGGTTGGGCAATGACTGATAAGGACGGGAATCTGGATGGCTTTGGTCAAATCAAAGTCAATATTCAGTCTCAACCTAAGGGACGTACTGAGGCTATCTTGGTTGATGTCATTACTCAACTTACCAACTTAGCCTTGGAGCATAAGCGTCCCATTGTTGTCGAAAAGCTCGACTTTAGCGACTTTAAAAAACGGTTGCGCGAACTAAATGCTCGGCATAACCGTATGCTGAGTAACTTTGCTTACTCAAAATTTCTTAAACTCCTATTAGCCAGATGCTTCAAACTGGGCATCCAAGTTATTGAGGCTAATCCCGCTTACAGTAGCTGGATTGGACTGATTAAGTTCATGTCGATGTACGGCATGAACTCTGCCACCGCGGCCGCCTTCGTGTTGGCGCGACGTGGAATGTTTTTATCGGAAAGACTGCCAGCCAGAACCGCCTACCAAGGAACGGAACCGAGAAAGCACGTCTGGACGCACTGGCGGTTGGTGGCGAAACGAGTCAAAGGCTCATCTCGCCACTCCTTTTATCAGCCTAGACTAACAGTCTACTCCAGGTCACGCTCAGCACGGAGCGGGGAGTCACGGGACGAACCGCCATCGACTGTTGTCAATTCCTCTCTTGGAGCTTGGAGAAGTCGGTGAAAATCCGACAGGAAGTCGTTAGTACCGCATGACGGCGTATCTGCATAGTTTTGCATAGATATTTTTTAGCGGTAGTAAGGATAGCCATTGTGTACTGTCTTCACCGTTGATGGTTCAGACCAGATTCTTCGCTTCGCTCCCATCAGACAGGTTAGAACGCAACTTGGGATCAAATCCTATAACCCTGATGAAAACTGTTGCTTGGGCCACTGATACTTCGTTCTTGACTTCAGGGGTTCAGCTTGACGACTACCTCCCACATTTCCCAAAGCGGCATTTCCTTTGCTCTTACTACTTTGTAACAACTGGTGAGCCATTAACACCATCAATGATTCAAAAACTGACGTTTTTTCATTGGGATTTACTGTAACAATGGGCGGTCGGTTTTTGTCGTTCATAAATCCAAGAGCAAAAGCAACATGCTCTTGTCCCAAAGCGCCAGGTAAATCCATACAAGTTAGACCGATTATCATGGGAATTTGGACTCGGCTGTTCATAAACGAGATAATTTCGCGAGCATCATTAAAAGAGCTAGAACGATTGGCTGCCACCAGTAAAATATAGGCATGAGCGCGACGAATCAATAAATCCCACATAAAATCAAAGCGCGATTGACCGGGAGTCCCATAAACTTGTAACTCCATATCCCGCCCTAAAATGCGCGTACCGAAATCGAAAGCAACAGTTGTGCGTTTCTTCATTAACGATGTGTTATCTGTCGCTTTGCGTTCTGTGTCAATTACTGTCGTTTGACTAAAAGTTCGCACAAAAGTTGATTTACCAGCACCCACTGTTCCGGTTACGACAAGACGCATTGTTTCCATTAGATTTTTCTCCGCAGTATTTCACCTAAGTTTATGAATGTCAGAGCCGTTAAGCGAGTAACTTATTTACAGCACACCACTGTAAAAAAACATAAAATTACCCGGAATTGCACCACACCTGAAATTAATTAGCTAACCTTTCGTGTTGTCTAACCATTTAGACGGAACTAGCTCCGGCGGCAATGAGTCGCTTAAATAGACGTTCAGTCCAGCCTGTTTCTTGAAGTACGGCGGCTGAACTGACTTCAATGTAGGCTTGCTCAATGAAGGCTAAATCGATCATACAAATTCGACTGAGTGCTTCTTGCAGTTCAGCAGGTTTGTCATTGGCTTTGAGTCGTTTATCTATATCTCGTATCACCGTTACCATCGCCGGAACAACATGTTGAGGTCCAATACCAATTCGCACATGTACTAAGCCAATCCGCCAACGACGCTCAGCATAAGCATTACCCCAGTCATCCATACCCGTAAACATTTCGTAAAACCACTGAACAAAGGTTTCCCGGAGCCGATGGATGCGATCAGGTGTGTGATTTAAAATTGCATTCATTTCTGGATCGCTGCCTAAGTAGGCGTAGAACTGTTCGGCTACCTCTGGTGCAATTTCTTTTCCCCAATCAGCCTGGGATTTCAAGAGGGATTTATCGGTTTCAGTAAAATAAATCCGATCTTGCATTTTTTGCAAAAAATCATAAGCGTTCAGGGTCATATTTTTCTCTGATCTGGATTTTAGGGTAAGCCTCAAAATAGAGTCTTCTCTAGTTTTAGCAATTTTTCTAGAGTCTTGTCTGCTTGTTTTATGATAAAACTATGAATATTTTGAATGAATGGTAAAAGGCAGAGGGCATAAGGTTTATTATGTGTACGTGGTTGTTTAAGCCGTTCAATCTGTCCTAATCTTTATGGCGACAGCTATACCATTAAGGCTATTCAAGGTTTTCCATGATTTTCGCCAAAATCCGGAACATCTCGTAATTTTTTGGGGGTATATTTGTATAGTTTTATGAAGCTAACTTCTAGAGTTGTGTAGCTCTAAAAACGAGCCATTGGATTAGATGTTTTACCCCGTCAACATAATGATAGACAGAATTAAACTGATCACCAGGATAAATGCGCTCCCCCAATAAAGAATGAGACGCTGAGGCTGAGGCGTCTGAGTGGAAGAAGAGGTTTCAACGCTTTGTCCTTTAATCGACTGTAACCATTCAGCGACTCGTTGAAACTTGGGCAAGTTTGGATGAAGTTTTGTCAGCGAGTCTTGCCACAACTGAATAGCTGGTTCTGGCTGATTATTTTGAGCAAAGAAAATACCCATATTGGCTAACGTCTGACCTTCTCGGTAGCGATCGCGTAACTCCTGGAACATGGACAGACTCTGCTGATAGCATTCAGTCGCGTTCTGGTGCTGCTGCTGCTGAAAATACACATTCCCCAGATTACTTAACGTCTTTGCCATTCCGGGGCGATCGCTCAACTCGTTAAAAATACCCAAACTCTGCTGATAACATTGGTTCGCCTTCTCCCATTGACCGGCTAAGGAATACACATTGCCCAAATTAATCAGTGTCTGCGCCTCTTTGTCGCGATCACCTAATTCTCGGCTAGCTGCCAAAGCCAATCCATGAGTGCGTTCCCAGTCTCCCCAGTACCCATGAGTATTAAAGAAATTAACCAAATTCTGAGCTAGAGACACCACCACATCCCACGCCTCCGCTTGATGCGCCCACTCCACCGACGCTAATATATTCGGTAGCTCGATTTCAAACCAGTATAGAGCCGTCAACAGCCAACGACGCTCCGTCGGTGCTTGCTCTTTACCCTTAACCACAGATTGAACCAACTGGCGACGAGTTTCTGGATTAATCGCCAAATCCACCATTTCAGCCGTCTCCAGATACCAGCGACTCAGCCTTAATCGAGCCGCTTGTCGCACATCCGCAGGTTCTTGCTGCGCCAACTGTCCTCGGGCAAACAAGCGCACCACATCATGAAAACGGTAGCGCCCAGGACTTACTGGGGTGACAAGCTGCCATGCCACTAACGTATCAAAAGAGTGCTGCGCGATCGCAGATTCCACCTCTAACAACCTTGGCGCGACTTCCGCCTTAAAATTGACACCGACTAAAAGTCCCAGTAAACGGAACAAACGCGCCGAGGCTTCATCCAGTGACTGATAACTCAGCACCAGGCTAGGGCGCACCGACAAATCACTCAGGTGCATTTGTGCTAATCGCTGCTTTTCATGTTCCAGCTTGCTCGCATAATCAGCCAGTTTCCAGTGGGGGGATTGGCGCAGAAATCCCCCAGTAATCCGCAGTGCTAAAGGCAAATAGTCGCACTGAGTCATAATGTGTTGAGTGGCATCTGGTTCAGCCGCGATCGCGTCTTTTCCGATCAGAGTTTCCAACAGCGATCGCGCTTCGGGTTCACTCATCACCGGTAACTCGACAATCGTCGCCTCCTCCAACCCATTAATCTGGCGGCGAGTCGTAATTAAAACCGCACAAGTGGAACATTTAGGGAGTAAAGGACGAATCTGAAACTCATCGCGGGCGTTGTCCAGGATCAATAATACCCGTTTCCCGGCTATCAGAGAATGATACAGTTGAGACCGTTCACTCAAACTTTGAGGCATCGACTGAGCCTCCACACCCCAAACCCGCAGAAACCCCGCGAGTACGTCTAAAGAGTCGAGAGGTTGCCCTTCACTTCCACGCAGGTTGACATAAAGCTGAGCATCGGGAAACTCAGATTGTAACTCATAGGCAACTTGCACCGCTAAGGCAGATTTGCCCACACCGGCGACACCCGTTACGATTGCGATCGCCGCCTGGGATGCTTGACCCAATGTTGCCTGATTTAGCACCCCAGTTATGCGTTCGAGTTCCTCTTGGCGACCTGTAAAATCAGCCAGTTGAAGCGGTAACTGATAACTGGACGTCGGTTGAGTCAAACTGTCCTGATAAATTTGTTTCGCTTGACTGGGTTCAACTGTCACCGCATCTTGCACTAGACCATGAAAGTGTAATTCATACCTTGATTTATTTCCACTCATCGATTGCTCCAATGGTTTATCGCCAAACAATCATCATCACTCTCGCTTAGTCACCCCTACTCTAAGCTCGGAATGGGTTTGGTCTTACAGGTAATACAGACTGGCAACGGTCTGCTTTAACGTACCGTATTTTTACTCTGAAAAAAATATAGACATTCCCTTAAATCTATCCTGACTCAATTTTTTATAAAACGCCAGATATAAGCGTTACATATAGCAATCGCCATAGCGGTTAGGACGCATCATTTATGTTCCAGACGCAGTGAAAAGTAAGGTTCCCTGTTCCCTGACCTACCCATGAAAAAACCCGGCTCAAACCGGGCCACACTACCATTTGATGGAAAACTTACTCAGTCATCAAACTATGTTGACAAATTTTTGAATACCCAATTGAGTACTACTTTGTAGGTTCACAGTCGCAGGTGAGTGGGCAAGCTGCAAAAATTGACTTATGCAGAATATTCTGCTCACCATGTAACCAGCTTAACCAACGGACTTCCTTCGGATTGACGCCCTTAAAGGTTAATACGGCGGCGCCGAATAAAATTCCCAAAACATTCGCGCCAATCAAACCAACGGCGACGAGCAAAACGGCACTAATCGGCAAAAGCGATTGCAAGGAAATCGCCATAATTGCTCCGAGCGCCACCATTAACACAATCAGCGGAAACCCTGCCACTAAGAGACTTACGGTTAGGGTAAATGTCCAAATTAAGAAGCCTTTGACCTTTTCGTTGAGTGAATACGTCTTTGTTAAGTTTTCACTGGTTGTCATTTCCATGGACGTTCCTCCTATCGGGGATAAAAAATGGTCTTTATGTAACAAACCTTTAATCAATTTCTAAATTTAAGAAATTACGAAGGTAAAACCCAGTATAGTGAACTTCTCCGGAGAAATGAGCTTTTTTTAAAAAAAATTTACAATCAGGGTAGACTATTTATGGATCGCTGAGAAGGTCAGACCAACAATTGAGTTCAAGCCTTGATCCCAGTTCATCTCTACCTATAGAGTGAGCTATTTAGCCTCTAAACCCTTCAATGGTATACCCTTGACGCCTTCATAACTTGAATATGATCAATCGCCTAGATGGATTTTGTTAACATTTCTTATCCTTTTGTGCCATCGTTCTCATAATTCTCTAGTAACTCTTCTGTGTTTAGCAAAGTAGGGTGGGCATTGCCCACCCTACATTCCTAGAGCCTTCTGCCTTTGTTCGGTCAGCTAGGTGTCATTTACGACAGAACCATCCGCAATTCACCAACAGTGCGCTTGATTTCCAGCATCAACAGTCCTTGCTTCGCATCTTTAGTCGCCAGAACTAGAAAGACGGTATCTTCACCACAACTGGTCAAGACACTAAAGCCCTTTTCACCCTCAACATAGATCCGGTCAATTGCACCGCGAACTAATTCACGACCAATCCGTTCACCTAAAGAAAGCATCGCCGCTGACATTGCAGAAACTCGTTCGTCATCCATACCACTGGGTAAAGTCGTCGCCAGAGGTAAACCATCCGGGGTGACAACCGCTGCTCCTTCAACATCAGAGGTAGCTGAAGCAAAGTCTTTGATGATCATTCCTAGTTTTTCGGCGTTAATCGCCATTTGGATACTCCTTGTTTAATTTCCAACAGTCTTTGCAGTAATAGATACTGAAAGCTGAGATTTCTCCTGTTCCCCCGACGCTGTTACTCTTAGAGTTCAGGGCGGACATTCCTGTTGATTTCACCCATAATGGTGTACTCGAACAGATCACAGCTACCCCCTTGTAAGAGTGATTCAATTTGAGTTCCCTGCAAGCGCTGATTCAGAAAGGCTTCGAGAAACCCTTGAATCGCCCCCATGGTGAAAGAAGCGACCCGAGTTGAGCCTTGAAGTTCACCGAAGGAGTCAAAGGTTTCGCGAGTATAGACTTTGTAGACATCGCCCTCTTGGATAATCTTGTCAATTACGCACAAACGAGTTCCCTCTTTGCCCAAGGCTAGCTGGGCTTTTTCGGTAATTTCTTCCAGGGAGACGGAGGCATCCTTGTCTACCAAATTGAGTTTTTTGGCTAGCTCTTTACCCCGTTGGCGACCTGCAGAAAGCATTGCGATCGCAGCGGCTTTTTCACCCAGCGCATCCTCGATACCGCTAACGATTGCCTTCATTTCTCCAATACTGCCAAAGTCTCCCAGTTCTTGACGTGGCTCTTTCGCTAAATCTGCCATAATATTTTCCTCATTTGATCTCAATTCTTGTTGGTATTAAGAGTTCAACTGTTCAGACAAAAATATGTTTAAACAGCAAAATCTTGGTCGGGTACTGGGAAAATAGTACCTACTTTTGTTATAGCCGAGAATTACCGAAATTACCGAATAGTCTATACTTTCTTAATTAAGTGAACAGAAAATTAGTTTGGCTAAAAAAAATGAATTAATGAATAAAAATATTACCTCAAAAAAACAATAAAAACAAAATAATAAAACCCGGTCATATACGGCAAAAAAATGGCAAAATATATCCCAGAATTTTAGCTGTGTCACACCAGTAGGGACAGGACATGTCCTGTCCCTACTAATGGTGATTGAGAGGCTAATAAAGCCTAGCAGCCTTATACTTTTATTTGGTCAGCTAGATGAGCAATCAATCACGACAGAACCATCCGCAATTCACCAACAGTGCGCTTGATTTCCAGCATCAACAGTCCTTGCTTCGCATCTTTAGTCGCCAGAACTAGAAAGACGGTATCTTCACCACAACTGGTCAAGACACTAAAGCCCTTTTCACCCTCAACATAGATCCGGTCAATTGCACCGCGAACTAATTCACGACCAATCCGTTCACCTAAAGAAAGCATCGCCGCTGACATTGCAGAAACTCGTTCGTCATCCATACCACTGGGTAAAGTCGTCGCCAGAGGTAAACCATCCGGGGTGACAACCGCTGCTCCTTCAACATCAGAGGTAGCTGAAGCAAAGTCTTTGATGATCATTCCTAGTTTTTCGGCGTTAATCGCCATTTGGATACTCCTTGTTTAATTTCCAACAGTCTTTGCAGTAATAGATACTGAAAGCTGAGATTTCTCCTGTTCCCCCGACGCTGTTACTCTTAGAGTTCAGGGCGGACATTCCTGTTGATTTCACCCATAATGGTGTACTCGAACAGATCACAGCTACCCCCTTGTAAGAGTGATTCAATTTGAGTTCCCTGCAAGCGCTGATTCAGAAAGGCTTCGAGAAACCCTTGAATCGCCCCCATGGTGAAAGAAGCGACCCGAGTTGAGCCTTGAAGTTCACCGAAGGAGTCAAAGGTTTCGCGAGTATAGACTTTGTAGACATCGCCCTCTTGGATAATCTTGTCAATTACGCACAAACGAGTTCCCTCTTTGCCCAAGGCTAGCTGGGCTTTTTCGGTAATTTCTTCCAGGGAGACGGAGGCATCCTTGTCTACCAAATTGAGTTTTTTGGCTAGCTCTTTACCCCGTTGGCGACCTGCAGAAAGCATTGCGATCGCAGCGGCTTTTTCACCCAGCGCATCCTCGATACCGCTAACGATTGCCTTCATTTCTCCAATACTGCCAAAGTCTCCCAGTTCTTGACGTGGATCTTTCGCTGAATCTGCCATAATATTTTCCTCATTTGATGCTAAAAATTTGTTGGCATTAAGAGTTTAGCTGTTCAGACAAAACTATGTTTAAACAGCCAAAGCATGGTAGGGGTCTTAGTAAATGTTTTCTCTTTTTGTTTTAGCAGTTTGTTTTTAATATGTCTGCATGGTAAACATTTCTTAAAATAATTAACTATAGAATTTATGATTAAATTAACTCTCGTAGTAATACTCAAAAATAAAATTGATCGCCCCATAAAAAATAAATGTAAAATTTATGTTCTTTTAATTTATATTCTCTCATAATACAGTGATTATTAATTAATTTTAGCGATAGTTTGTTTAATTTATTTATCATCTCAACAGTGGAATAATTTATCAGTTGGGTTGACACCTGTTGTTAGGACAATAAAATTGGGTGAAAAGGCAACAGGCAACAGGGGAATGTCCTAACGTATCCCGGTAGTGCTATATATGGGTAGGGTGGGCAATGCCCACCCTACATAGGGCTTGCTGCACAAGTGAAGAAACCGTGATGAAAGGTGAATAGGGATTAGATTGCAGTTACTAACCCTTACCCATCAAGGTGATTACGACAGAACCATCCGCAATTCATCAAGGGTGCGCTTGATTTCCAGCATCAACAGTCCTTGCTTCGCCGCTTTAGTCGCCAAAACTAGAAAGACGGTATCTTCACCACAACTGGTGAGGATACTCAAACCCTGATCACCCTCAACATAGATACGATCAATTACACCGCGAACTAATTCTTTACCAATCCTTTCCCCTAAGGAAAGCATCGCCGCCGACATTGCAGAGACTCGTTCGTCATCCATACCACTGGGTAAAGTCGTCGCCAGAGGTAAACCATCCG
>NZ_JBKHHI010000002.1:0-65865 GCF_046539235.1 Coleofasciculus sp. | reverse complement strand
GAGCATATTAATGGTAAACGGGTGGTGTATGTCAACGGCTACTACCGGAAAAGGGGTCCGGCTTCCATGGATTTGTCGATGGCGATCGCGATGCGGGCGGGGATGGAGTTGCAATTTCCCCCTGGTTATGGTATCGATTCCATGGGTGATATGACCGACATGATGATTGAGTTTGACCGTTTACTCAAAGGGTTGCTCGTGTCACTGATTTTGATTTATCTGATTCTCGTCATTCAGTTTGGCTCTTTCATTCAGCCTTTGGTGATGATGCTGTCGATACCCCTGCAATTGGTTGGTGTCTTCGGCGGATTGATTTTGGCGGATCAAACCCTTTCAAGCGTTTCAATTTTGGGCATTGTTATCCTATCCGGTTTATCTCTATCCGCAGCAATTCTGCTACTCGAATTGATCCTGGCGAAACGAGAAGAAGGGGTTCCCCGCGACGTGGCGATTCGCATGGCAGGTCCTGTCAGGTTAAAAGCGATTACCATGACAACATTCACAACCGTTATCGTAATTGTGCGGCTGGCGTTCTTCCCAGAAATCGGTATGGATGCCTATTCCCCCATCGCTACCGTAATTCTAGGGGGTCTACTACTCTCAACCCTGTTAACCTTAGTGGTGGTACCGGTGGTGTATTCCTTCATCGATGATGCCACCGAATGGCTGAAGCGGCGTGGGCGGCGACGGCGCCTGAGCCAACGCCCAGATGTTATTCTGGGAAAGTGATCTAGAGCATCGGTTGGTGTAACCACAGTCAAAAGAAATAAGTCATAAGTTTTGTAGGGGCGGGTTTAGCCACTCAATCAGGTTGTTTACCGATAACTGCTCAACAAAACCCGCCCTTACTAAGTCATAACTAGGGCTTGCAGCCAAAACCAGAAACCCTTACAAATATAGCGCTTCGCGCTGGTCTAGTTTGCCGATTTTAAATGGGATGATATTAAATTGTTTGAGCGAGAAGCCGAAACCTTACAGTCACTCTCCCATCCGGCAATTCCCCATTACTTAGACCACTTTCACGTCCAAACAACCAAGACTAAAGGCTTGGCATTGGTACAGAGTTATATCCAAGCGAAATCATTGGAAGAATGCGTGAAATTGGGTCGTCAGTTTAACGAAGCCGAAATCAAGCACATCGCTAAAGCATTACTCGAAATTTTAATGTATTTACACGCACAGCATCCCCCAGTAATTCATCGGGATATTAAGCCGAGTAATATTCTGTTAGGAAACCGCTCAGGCAACAGTTTTGGTCAAGTGTATTTAGTAGATTTTGGCTCAGTTCAGACTTTAGCCGCAACAGAAGGTAGCACGATTACAGTTGTGGGAACCTATGGCTATATGCCACCGGAACAATTTGGTGGACGTGCGGTTACAGCGTCCGATCTTTATAGCTTAGGTGCCACATTAATTTACTTGGTAACCGGGATGCATCCCGCTGATTTACCCCAGGAAGATGGGCGAATTCAGTTTCAACCCAAAATTCATCTGGATTCAGCGTTAGTTGACTGGTTGCAGTGGATGACTGAACCAGACTTAAACAGTCGGTTAACGTCTGCAAAGAAGGCATTAAAAGTGCTGAATGAACCAGGTAAAAGCGAGAATAAATCACCAGTTTTCAGAAAACCTGTAGGCAGTAAAGTTAAGTTGACAAAAGACCGTAATAGTCTGGAAATTATTGTCCCTAAGTCTGGTAATTCAATAATATATATACTCATTATTATTTTTGGATTAAGCGTCACTTTCCCACTTTGGTTGTTTCTTTTAGTTGTTGGCATTGCCAATATTGTGGAGGCATTTACTCATCTATCTTTTCCAGGAAGCTTAATTAATGGCTTTATCGGCATTTTACTTGTCTGCATTTTTTGCAGTCCAATATTAATGATTATAAAACTTTTCCCAAAATCTACCCAACTACAGATTAATCAGCATATCATTTCACTTAATAAACGACGCTCAAGTCCCAGGAAAGCTATTCTAAAATTAGGATTTCTACGACATTACGATACCAATTCGCGTGTTCGTCGCAACATTGAGATTTGGGCAGGAACACAGGTTTATAAACTTCCGACTAAAACTCTAAGCGATCGCGAAGTTGATTGGATCGCATTTGAACTCAGTAACTTCTTGAATTTACCTATCGATAAATAAGCATAAAATTCTATTTAATTTTATGATAATTATTACTTTAAAAATACTCAAAAACTGAAAAAATTACTTGCAAAAAAAATAAACATAATAACCATTATGGATAGGATTATAAAAAATGAAAACTAAAGTTTTAAAAGAGCGTTATGCCATCCAGAAACAGCTAGCAAAAAATGCGGGACGACGCACGTTTCTAGCGCGGGACTTACAAACTCAAGAATTGGTCGTTATCAAACTGCTAATTTTTGGAGAAAATTTCCAATGGGATGATTTGAAGCTATTTCAACGAGAAGCGCAAACGTTACAGCTCCTTTCTCATCCGGCAATCCCCCATTACCTAGATTATTTTGATGTAGACACATCTCTTGGTAAAGGATTTGCTTTAGTCCAAAGCTATATCCCTGCTAAATCCCTAAATAAATGGTTAAAGAGTGGGCGAACATTTAGCGAAGAAGATGTTAAAGAATTGGCTAAAGCTTTGCTGGGAATTTTGCGCTACTTGCATGGACAACAGCCACCAGTGATTCATCGAGATATTAAGCCCAGTAATATTTTATTGGCAAACCGAACAGGCAACAAAATCGGTGAAGTTTATTTAGTTGATTTGGGAGCAGTACAAACCTTAGCCGCTAAAAAAGGAAGCACAATTACAGTGGTGGGAACTTACGGGTATATGCCACCGGAACAATTTGGTGGACGAACGGTTCCCGCGTCTGATCTTTACAGTTTGGGGGCAACCCTAATCTATTTAGTAACAGGGAGGCATCCAGCCGAATTACCCCAGGAAAATTTACGAATTCAGTTTGAATCATCTGTTAATCTTAGTCCAGATTTGATCGATTGGTTGAAGTGGATGACACAACCGAGTCTAAATCGCCGTATGGCATCGGCTGGGGAAGCGCTGAAAGTGTTGGAGCAGCCTCGTCAGAAAACTGATAAGTCTGCCGTTAGCCAAAAACCGTTTGGCAGTCGGATTAAAGTCAAAAAATATTCGGCAAATGTAGATATTTTAATTCCACCAAAATCAATTTTTAATGTTCAATTTTTTACGTGTATTTTGATGATGTTTATATGTGTAACGATTTCTATAATTCCGCTTGTATTTTTATTTTCTGGTTACATCATTGGTGTTGTCTTAGGAGCAATAAATGTCTTGTTTTTTTCACTCCCATTCGGGAGTGTTGCTGTAAAAATGGCGTATGTAGTGGGCGTATATCTTTTCAGATCGACTCGACTACATCTCGACCATCAAAAAATTTCCTTGACTTACGAGTGGCTTTGGTGGAAACGTCAGCAAGCTCCAATCATGAAGAATACTATCAGCCAACTGCACTATACCTATCTAAGTCCATTCGGAAGCTATCCAAGAATTACAATTCTTGCTGGACAACGGAAATATGAAGTCTCTACCGCTTCTGAAGGACTCGTCGAGCCAGAAATGAACTGGTTGGCTCACGAACTCAGTGAATGGTCTGGTGTGCCAATTACTGTTAAAAACGTGCCTCAACAAACAGAGAGACTGGTAAAACATTTAGCGACTAACCGAAAACGTTCACGAAAATAGCGACTCTATACAATACAAATGTTTGTGTGATGTATTGGAAGGGTCGTTTAATCTCGGTGTGCGATCGCTCGGCTCAATCTTAACTCTGCTGACCCCAATACAGGGGAGTTTGAGCGGGTTCTTGGGGTTGGGGGCCCTTGGATTGGCATCATTGCCAACAACCGGGAAAACGCTAGAAACTTTAAAACTTTCGGTCAATGTGGTCGGCACTGACCCCTTTGCCGTTACAATAGCCTACTGCGGTCAGTCATCACGATTGTCCGGCGATAGCCCTGTTGTGTAGTTGATAAGCTGTCCTGTATTAATTTACAGCAAGGCACAATCGGTGTAACTCATTTCAACCCATCTACTGGCAATGTCTAAAGTACTTGTATCTGATCCCATCGATCAAGCTGGAATTGATATCCTCTCCCAAGTGGCTCAGGTTGATGTGAAAACCAATCTATCGCCTGAGGAACTCGTTAGCATCATCCCTGACTATGATGCCATGATGATTCGCTCTGGCACTCGTGTGACCAAAGAAATCATCGAAGCAGGTAAACAACTCAAGATTATTGGACGTGCGGGAGTTGGCGTTGATAACGTTGATGTCCCGGCGGCTACCCGTCAAGGTATTGTGGTGGTTAACTCTCCTGAAGGGAACACCATTGCTGCTGCTGAACACGCTTTAGCGATGATGCTGTCCTTATCACGCCATATCCCAGAAGCCAATCAGTCGGTGAAAAATAGTCAATGGGATCGCAAACGCTTTATCGGTGCCGAAGTTTACAAAAAAACCATCGGTATTTTGGGCTTGGGTAAAATTGGTTCCCATGTGGCAACCGTCGCCCGCTCTATGGGGATGAAGTTACTGGCGTATGATCCCTTTATATCCCTGGAACGCGCTGATCAGCTAGGCTGTCGCCTAGTGGATATGGATTTGTTGTTGCGGGAGTCGGATTACATCACCCTGCATATTCCCAAAACCCCGGAAACAACTCATCTGATTAATGCCGAAGCCTTGGCGACAATGAAACCAACGGCTCGAATTATCAATTGCTCTAGAGGTGGAGTCATTGACGAGGCGGCACTTTCGGAAGCGTTAAAGGCAGGTAAAATAGCCGGAGCAGCACTGGATGTATTTGAGTCAGAACCCCTGGGAGAATCCCCCCTACGGGAACTGGGCAAGGAAGTGATCCTCACGCCTCACCTGGGTGCATCAACCGCAGAAGCCCAAGTTAATGTTGCCATTGATGTGGCTGAACAAATTCGTGATGTCCTCTTAGGATTACCGGCGCGTTCAGCCGTGAATATTCCCGGATTATCGTCGAATGTGCTAGAACAACTCAAACCGTACATGCGTTTGGCAGAAACCCTAGGCAATTTGGTCAGTCAGTTAGCGGGTGGGCGGATTGAACAACTAAATGTCCGGTTACAAGGGGAGTTAGCCACGAATAATAGTCAGCCATTAGTGGTAGCATCCCTGAAAGGACTGTTATCCCAAGCCTTGCGTGAGCGAGTCAACTACGTCAATGCTTCAATTGAGGCAAAAGAGCGGGGGATTCGGGTGATTGAAACCCGCGATGCTTCGGTTCAAGACTATTCTGGCGGTTCGCTGCTGCTATCGGCAAAGGGTTCCTTGGGTGAACATTCGGTGACGGGAGCGCTACTGAGCGATGGTGAAATTCACATCACCAGTATTGACGAGTTTCCGATTAATGTACCACCGAGTCACCACATGCTCTTTACCCTGCACCGCGATATGCCCGGAATTATTGGTAAAATTGGGTCGCTACTGGGTAGTTTCAATGTGAATATTGCCAGTATGCAGGTCGGTCGCAAAATCGTGCGAGGTGATGCTGTAATGGTCTTGAGCATTGATGATCCCCTACCGGAGGGAATTTTGACCGAAATTACCAAAGTTCCTGGTATTCGGGACGCTTATACGGTAACACTGTAGTCACATCAATTTTGGATTTTGGGTTTTGGATTTTGGATGACTCAGACGGTAGAACTACGATCCTCCGATATCTGTTGGTTTCCAACGGCTCTCCCTCAATTTAAAATCTGAAATCTGAAATCTGAAATCTGAAATCGTATGGCAAATAGCTGGTGGGAAATTAAAATTTTGGGCGATCCAGCCTTGGAGGATTTAATCTTCTGGCGACTGGATAGTTTCGGCTGTCGGGGAATGTCTTGTGAAAGCAAAGGACATTCTCAACTGATCCGAGCGCACTTACCCCAAAATCAGGCACATTTGTTGGATTTGGCAGCACTTTCTTTATGGTTGCGCCAAGATGCGCTGACGGTAGGATTGCCACTCCCCTTAACCCAGTGGCATTTAATTGATGAAGAAGACTGGGCAAGCAGTTGGAAACAGCATTGGCAACCCACAGAAATTGGCGATTGCTTTTTGATTTACCCGGCTTGGTTATCTGTACCCCAACAAACTGATCGCCTGCTGTTGCGCCTCGATCCGGGTGCAGCATTTGGTACGGGAACCCATCCCACCACGCATCTGTGCCTAGAAGCCCTGGAAATGCGAATCGGTTATGATAATAGCCACCCCGTTATTGCGGATATTGGGTGTGGATCGGGTATTTTATCCATTGCCTCTGTGTTATTAGGGGCAAAAAAAGCCTTGGCGGTGGATATTGATCCCCTAGCCGTGCGCTCTGCCCGCAGCAACCGAGAACTGAATCAAATTAGTGCCGATCGCTTGATTGTGAAGAAAGGTAGTGTTGAGCTATTATCTCATCTTTTGGGGGAGAAAAAAGTTGATGGTATTCTCTGCAATATCCTGGCAGAAGTGATTATTGACCTGATTCCCGGAATTAGTGCGATCGCCAGTCCCCACAGTTGGGGAATTATTAGCGGGATATTGTTGGATCAGGCTAAACCTATTGCTGATACCCTAGAACAACATAATTGGACAGTAGCGACTCTCTGGAAACGTCAAGAGTGGTGTTGTTTTAATATTCGACGATAGATGATTAGGAGTGCCGCATCATCAATACCTACAGTAGAACGCCTATAATTGACCCGTTCAGCGTAAATGAATTTTCGATGATGAATGCCTTTGCCGCTCGTTTTAGCTTTGCTCTGCTTGTTCCTACAACCTTTTTGACAGTGGGCTTAACAGCAGCGGCTGTGAGAGCGCAAAATGAACTGTATAATCCGATTCCGATTCCTGAGCGTAATCAAGTTTCTGATACCCTCACTGACCAAGATATTCCCACGGGAGAGGGGGGGTTTGCCCGGGACTACACTATAGAATTGAGTGCTGGCGATCAAGTGGCTATTGATTTAATTTCAGATAGCTTCGATACAATTGTTACGCTTTTAGCCTCTGATGGCTCGACTATTGCCGAAAATGATGATGGTCCGGATGGTACGACGAATTCGTTGTTATTTTCTCGGATTACTGAAACCGGAACCTATATTATTCGGGTGCGTGCTTTTGGAGAAACGGGAGGGGGTCCTTTTACCTTGAAGGTGACACGTTTGCGACCAATTTGAATGATGAAATGCTAAAGGTTCCAATCCTCGACTGATTGTAGAGACGTTGCATGCAACGTCTCTACACGGTTATTGACAAAATGCCAAAATTGACTGCCAAATTTCGGCTTTTACGTCACTTAACGAATGATCACTATTGAGTGGAATAAGCTGCACCCAAGACCGTTCCTTGGCATAGATTAAGCTTTCATTAATGGGAATCACGTCATCATGCTGCCCATGCAAAATTAGAGTAGGAAGAGGTCGTTTCAATCGGTGAGTTTGTTCATACTGACGCATATCTTCCACAAATTTATAAGAAAGGAGCAGTTCTTTCTGTTCGCCATAGTGATAAATAGGACGATATCCTTCAACTTGCCATTGATGTCGTGTTTCTTCTCCCAGAGTAGATAGCCAATGAGAGAGAAATCCAAAGGCTGGCGCTAGCAGAATCAACCTCTGGATGAACGTGTGATATTCCCCTAACCAAGCCGCCGTAAGTCCGCCTAAACTCGAACCGATTAATGTGATTGGGGTGGGCGTTGACAAACACTCCGCCTGAATTTGCTGAATCTGACGGCTAAGCGTCAGATGAGAAAAGTCACCCTGGTTCAGATCTAGAACGAGTAGAGTAACTCCCAACTCCGCAAAGCGATCGCGTAAATAAACTGCCTTTGCCGATCCCGGACTGGACGCCAAACCGTGTAAGTAAATATACCTCAAAACTATTTTCCTCTAGGGTTTCTCCTTGCCATAGACGGCTGGGTAAACCTTTCAATGTGTATTTATATCAAGAAAAATCAAGATATTTTGCTTTTTCTCATAAAACTAACGAAAAGTTTGATATGTTCGTAATTTACACTCAAAATAAACACCGAAAAAAATGAAAGTTTCACAACGTTCAAGACATTTAGGTCAATCCATCGCTCTAGGTATCCTCTTGGTTCTCACAACTTTGAGTATTTTTATACTGATGATGATGCAGAGTGGAGTTTAGTGGTGATGTATAACTGAGAATTTAGTACCAATCCTATACAGCGTAGGGACACGACATGTCTTGCCCCTACAAAGGTTGATTAAGATTTGCCGTTACAAACGCCGTAGCAAGTTTGAACCATGGGTATCTGTACCACAAGTATTGAACAAATTATAGGTGGCACTTAACTGTTTCACTTGCTGAGTTTGCCTAGGGCTGGGATGCCAAGGATTGGGGTTAGCGTAAGCGTAATAGGTTTCTACGCCATCAATTCCCAAGTTGGCGGCGGCGGGAATGAGTTCATGAGCTGAACGTCTATAACGGCATGGATGAGCCAGTACAACTAATCCACCTGCCTGATGCAAAACATCAATTACAGTGGCGGCTTCAGCCTGCTGATGTTTGGGGGCTTTGCCTTGGAGATAAGACTTTAACCTGGAATGATTGGGATCAAAAGCATAGCCCAAGATATGAACATCCGTATTCAATAAGCGAGCGTTGATTTCTACGCCAGTCCAGAGGTGAGGAATTGCCTGAGTGGGTAAAGAGTCCTGGAGAGAATCTAGATAGGTTTGAGCAATACAATAGCCATCGATTGTGTGATGATCGGTGATAGCAAAGCCCTTTAGACCGATGGAAATGGCTTGTTCAATTAACGTTTTTGGATGAAGCTGGCCATCAGACGCCTGGGTATGACAATGGAAATTGTAGGAACGAGGACAACTATCGGGACCCAAGGTTTGCCAGACCTGCCGGAGAGCTTGTTGATCTTGTTCTGCTATTGGGGATGATACTAAAACTGGAGCCATTTTAACCATCATGTTTGCTGATATTATTAATAGATGAGTCTAATGAATGAGAGGCTCTCCTCAACTGCTCAAGCCAGTAAGCTTGCCCAGAAATACGTCCTAATCATTTCAAATTGTTAACACTAGCTTAGCAAAAGTTAGTAGTCATCGTTTGTAAAAACCCTCTGAAGCGGTCTCATTTTCCATTGGTACTTTCTCGCGTTAGCATAACATTCGCTAATCTTTCCGCTTCTGCCAGAGGTAAGCTGTTTGGCATTTAAACCTTAATATCAATAATGGCACAGTGCTTGTAGTGCGAGCCAGCCAGCTCGCTACTAATACCCAAGTTAAATGCATTACAGCTTAGCCAGCTAAGAACCTTCTGCCATCTGCCTGTACTAGGAGAATCCCCCATCTAAACCGGAGGAGTTAGAGGGGGATAACGGCCGGTTGGACTTGAACCGTTTAAATAACAGGCTAAGAGAATCAAGTTTTTGCGTTCGACCTCCTCCACATTCAACTGTTGCACTCCTTACTTGGCTAGAGTTCCATCAGAATTGCGCGTTTGCCATGCACATTCTAGTAACTTTGTCCAGCGCTTTTGTAATTGTTTGGGTGTACACTTGAGCGCTTTAGCAATCTCAGCATCGCTCTTGTGGGCTTGTTTGAGAGACAGGAGTTGCTGTTGTTGCTGATCAAGTGTAGCCAAAAAGGTTTCCCATTGGTCAGAGGTCATGCCTAATTTTTGGTCTAAATCGGCTCCTAGCCATTGGTGTACCAGTTTCCAGTGGGATGACCGGGCGAATTTTTCGACGTGGTACTTAAAGCGCTGTTGCAGGTAGTCCCGTTGGCGGGGGGTTAGCCCTAAAATCTCATCGATTTCCGGTGCGGCGAGGTCTTGTAACTTTAAGACCAGGTAATCCGCGCAGTCAGAGTGACCTTGTTGCTCAAGATAATTAATCAGTTCACCCACCACGCGATCGCGCAGCACCGATTCACTGGGATCAGTGGTTTGAGCAACCAGGTGCGCCCGTACTTGTTGCATCGCCGGTGAACGGCTTAACTCTTGGGCTTCTTCGCCCTTGGCAAATTCCACCGCTTGCTCAATATCCAGAGCGGTTTCATTAGGTTGGCGTCTGGCAAAGCTTTGCGCTCTCAGGACGATAAGCTGTTGACTACAACGGTTCGGTAAGGTGATGCGCCGTTTGGCATATTGTTCCGTAAACGCCATATACTCCGCCAGTTCGATTTGAGTGCGAGGCGTGTAGTCTACATCCACCTCATTTTCCCGACGAAATGCTTTCAAGGACTCAGCATAAAAGTCTTGTAAAAAGTCCTCAATCAGATTATAACGAGCCGAGAATTTTAACTGTGATTGAGGCTGGGCAACATGGCGATAAACCATGGCACTTAATGTGCTGTGTAATTCAACCCGCCCTTGCTTAGACCCCAATTTATAGTAGCCTAAACACTTGTGTAAGCGGTGACGAATTAAAGTGATTTGCCAGGAGCGGACTTGACCAGATGTTTGAATGCGATCGCTCTTGCGGCAAATTCGTTGTACCTCCTGCACCATGCGTTTTGCCACGATTTGAGCGCGACTGGGTAGGGGTTTGGGGCCAGAAGTCAAACCACCGTTGCTTTCTAAAGCTTTGGAACCATAGAGAGCCGACCGCATTTCCTCCAGCAACAAATCAATTAAACTTTGAGTGTCTGTGCCGAAAACTTCCGGATTATCTAGGTGGTTTGGGGAAGTTTGAGTGATAGATTTAACAGTTTTAACGTTCATGGTATTGCCCCTAAAGACTACAGTTACGAATTACCAAGACATCAGCAGAGGAACGAGTGGTTATTCGGAATAAATGCTCTGTTGCTGTCCACAATTTGAATGTAAAACGTTACGCCTAGTCTTTGGTTGAGTGATGTGTCACTAAACGAGAGATCACGAGTACACGGCAGACACCCTCGCCTATTTAGGGACTATGCTTATGGCTGCTAACCCTTGCTACACCTGCATTTAGGCAATTGGCAAGGGGTCAGTATTTCCACGGCTTTAATATTGAGTGAGAGTAGACAATTCACAAACTGGGTTTATTTCTGGACGTTCATCCGAAATCCCTGGTCTGTTTCCTGTAGTCCGAATGCTGATCAGCGAAAGCCGAACTGGATTGGGTTTGACTCTAACGGGTTACACCGATGGGTCAACCCTATTCCCAACTCTGGTTAGCGGGTACAGCCCACGTCATGGCGGCTTGTGCTCCCAAACCTTTCCGCAGGATTGTGGGTTCATCCCCGGTCATATCCAGAATGGTGGATACCTGGAAACCGGGTTCCGAGCCATCATCGACAATAATGTCCACTAAACCCTCAAACTGATCAAAGAGTCTGGCGGTTTCCAGTCCCACGGTGGGGAAATTTCCCATCTCATCGGGTAAATGAGCCGACGTGGAAATCACTGGATTACCTAGCGCTTCGAGTATGGCTTGACAAACCGGATGATCCGGAACTCGGATACCACTGGTTTTACGCTTGGGACTCATCACTAATCGAGGTACTAACTTAGTTGCGGGTAGCAAAAAGGTGTAGGGTCCAGGAATCAGGCGTTTCATAATCCGGTAAGCCGGGTCACTGACCCAAGCATATTCAGAAATGTTTGATAACGAGGAACACAGAAACGTTAAGGGCTTCTCATTCGAGAGTTGCTTTAAACGCCTGACTCGTTCCACAGCCGATTTGACAGTCAGGTCGCAACCAATGGCATAAACGGTATCTGTGGGATATAACATCACCGCACCGTCTCGCAGGTTGTCCCTTATTTTCTCTATTCGGCGTATTTGAGGCGTTTCCGGATGGAGCGTGTAAATCGTTGCCATAATCGTTCCAAATGATTGCAATGGTTAGATGATCTAATAAAAAGCTAAACCCTATGACCTTAAGTCGGTACAATATGGAGTCGGCATTTGAAAAAGCAGGTGCACTGAGCCAGTGAAGCTATTTATTTACCACACCCCCGAACTTACCCCAACCGATACGATGCCAGACTGTGCGATCGCGGTTGATGTGCTAAGAGCTACAACTACCATTGCCACAGCGTTGCACGCGGGTGCTGAAGCGGTTCAAGCCTTCAGCGATATCGATCAGTTGATGCAAGTGAGCGAAAAATGGCTCCCAGAAAAACGCCTTCGCGCCGGAGAACGGGGCGGATCAAAAGTCGCGGGTTGTGATTTAGGCAATTCTCCCCTTGACTGCACGCCAGAGCGCGTCCAGGGACGCCGTTTGTTTATCACGACTACGAATGGGACTCGCGCCTTACAGCGCGTGCAGAACGCCCCTGTGGTGCTAGCCGCCGCCATGGTGAATCGTCAGACGGTGGTGGAGTATCTGCTTGAGCAAAAGCCGGAAACTGTTTGGCTCGTGGGTTCAGGCTGGGAAGGCTCCTACTCCCTAGAAGATACCGCTTGTGCCGGTGCGATCGCCGATAGCCTGATCTCTCAAACTGATCACTCTCTGGGCGATATTGCGGGTAATGATGAAGTTGTTGGCGCTCTTGCCCTTTATACTCAGTGGAAAGACAAGATGTTAGAAATGTTTCACCATGCCAGTCATGGTCAACGCCTACTGCGGTTAAACGGTCATGAGGATTTAAAGTATTGCGCCCAAGCGGATAGTTTAGACGTTTTACCGATTCAGAAAGAACCCGGAGTTTTAGTCAAAAAATTCTGAGTGCACAAACAAGGCAAAGGGCAGAGGGTAAGCTGTTTGGCATTTCAACCTTAATAATGTCAATAATGGTGAAATCCTTGACGTAGTGTGAGCATCTTGCTCACTACATTGAGCATCTTGCTCACTACTAATACCCAATTTAAATGCATAACAGCTTAGATAGGGAAGTTAATCAAAACGTCAACACTCGGTCAGGGCGGGTTTATTCACATCTGGGTAAATTCAGAAACGATAGTAGTAAAACCCGCCCCTACACATTCAATACTCACTTCCATTCTTCCCCATCTCCCTACTGAATCGCACTGGCAATCAACCGCTCCCAAGCCCAATCCGGTAACAACCAATGTAGAAAAATATAGAGTTTGGCATCCATCGGTGTAGCATACCGCCGCTTGGGATTGCGACTATTAACCGCCTTGGACACTGCTTTAGCCACCACATTAGGACTTGAGGCATTCTGGTAATCCTCTAACACCTTTGCCATGGGTTCAACCGTTCCCTGGTAAGCTGATCCCTGAGAGTTCTCTCGTAACGTCTGAGCCGCAATACTCGACCATTCACTTTCAATCGCCCCCGGTTGCACCACCACCACGCGAATGCCAAAGGGTTCGGTTTCCATCCGTAAGGCATCGGATAATACCTCAACCGCGTGTTTCGTGGCATGATACCAACCCCCGATGGGCATCCAAATCCGCCCTCCCATCGAACTGATATTCACGATTGTGCCGGATTTTGCCGCCCGCATTGAAGGTAGAACCAATTGCGTCAGCCGCATTAAGCCAAACACATTCACATCAAACTGTCGCTTTGCTTCTTGGAGTGGCACATCTTCCAGCGCCCCGTAGGAACCATAACCCGCATTATTCACCAGCGCATCAATTTGTCCTTCAGCAGAAAGCAGGGTTTGCACAGCCGTTGTCATACTGTCATCATCAGTCACATCAAGGGACAAAACCTTGGCTCCCATTGCCTCAATATCCGCCATTTTCTGCACTCGCCGCGCCCCACCATATACAATCCAACCATCTTTTAGAAGTTGCTGTACGATCGCTTTACCGATCCCAGACGAAGCGCCTGTAACCATAGCAACCTTTTTCTTTGAACCGCTAGACATAAAAACCTACTATTGGAGGAACGACGTAGCTTGCTTCTCGAAGAGCGAGTATGACAAATGACAAAGGACGAATAACCAAATCTAAAACTGTTGCAAAAAGCGCAAATCACTGGTATATAGACGGCGGATATCATCAATTTGGTGCATGACTAAAGCAAAACGTTCCGCGCCAAACCCCGCCGCAAACCCTGTATAAATTTCTGGGTCATAACCAACGGTTTTCAACACATTGGGATCAACCATTCCACAGCCGCCCATCTCTAACCATTTCCCTCTCCATTTGACATCAACTTCCGCCGAGGGTTCTGTGAATGGGAAATAACTAGCACGTAAGCGCACATCGACGTCTTCACCAAATAATTCTTGGAAAAAGACTTTTAACGTCCCTTTGAGATCCCCAAACGTGATGTCCTCATCAACGGCTAAAATCTCAATTTGATGGAAAACGGCGGAGTGTGTCGCATCAACCGTATCCCGACGATAAACCCGTCCTGGGGCAATAATCCGGATGGGGGGTTCGTTATTTTCCATGTAGCGAATCTGCACCGAAGAGGTATGGGTTCGCAGCAGATTCCCATCGGGGAGATAAAAGGTATCCTGCATATCCCGCGCCGGATGGTCTTGGGGGGTATTTAATGCCTCAAAATTATAATAATCGGTCTCCATCTCTGGTCCGGTGGCGACGGTGTACCCTAGACCGACAAAAATATCCAGAACTTGGTCAATAATGCTATTCAGGGGATGAATTCGACCTTGAGGTTTATACACCCCTGGCATGGTTACGTCAAGGGTTTCGGTGGCTAATTGTGCCTGAATTTGGGCAGCTTGTAAATCTTGGCGCTTTTGGTCAAGGGATTGCTGGAGGGCTTCTTTCACTTCATTCGCTAACGCCCCAATTCGCGGTTTATCTTCGGGGGATAGCTTTCCCATCCCGCGCAAGATTTGGGATAACTGTCCTTTTTTCCCCAAGTAGTTTACGCGCAACTGTTCTAATTGATCCAGCGTATCAGTTTTCGCGATCGCAGGAGTCGCTTCTTGTTTGAGGTCAACTAATTGAGTCTCTAGCTCGTTGAGCGAAGTAGTCATGAATCAAGTCGTGATCAGGTTTGAGAGAGGCAATGCTTGCCAAGGCTTTTCTTAGTTTACCCTTAACGGTCAGGGGACAGTTATTCGGACTTGTCTTGTCCCTTGTGCAGCATCACAGGCAGGAAGACCTTATTATATTCTGCCAAAGCCAGAATCAGAAGTGCGATCGCTAATATAACGGCTGTGGTGATCCCGCCGTACTGGACTAAGGTTGTGGGGTTGATTTGGGTTAGGGGTGTGGATGTGATGGTTTCCATGGCGTTGGGTTGGGGTTCTAGATTCGATTGGGTTTGGGGGTTGGTGTTAATCATGGTGTTTACCTCGGTTATCGATACAACCATGATGGCTTGGGTAATCGGTGTTTTAGGTAGGCAGAAGTAGGGGAATTTAGAACGTTAGTCTTTGTAGGTAAATGTAGGATAATGTTGGTTTGTTATTCGTCATTTGTCATTTGTCATTCGTCCTTATAACCACCTGTAGGGGCGACCCGCTTGCATCAATTAACAACACCAATCCATTCAATTGACTCGGGTCGCCCTATTATCGGTTTGTCGTCAACAATGCGAACGATGATGGCGAAGACAGCGCAACTACGAACTGGCATAATTGGCATATTTCCGATAAAATCTGCAAATGAACCTAAATGCTCAATAATGGACTCGACAGATGCGCTAAAATTCATCAACAGGCAGCTTTGGCAGAAATCTCAGCCTGTTTTGACTGAAGCGGAAGAGGCGATTGTGATTGGTATTTGGCAAGGTAACGGTTATAAACAGATTGCCGCCCAAAACTATTTTAATGATCAATACACTAGAGAATTAGGGTCAAATTTATGCAAAAGACTTCAATCGCATTTTGATCTTAAAATCAATAAACGAATTTTTAAGAAGCAAATTGAATATCTTTATAGTGTAGAGGTTCAATCTCAACCGCTAGAACCAGAGGAGTTAGTCTCTACTGAATTCTTACCAAAAACTTCAATTCCTGTAGATTCTGAGAACCCAACTATTAATCCCTTCACTCCCCAACAAGGCAGAATCGATAATCCGCAAGACTTTTTTAACCGTGAACGGGAAATCCGGCAGATATTTGAGGTGATTAATAGTGGGAGCAGTGTTGCCCTAATCGGAGCAGAGGGTATCGGTAAATCTTCTTTACTTTCCCAGATTGTCCGACTCGCGGACAGTCATCTACATTCGCCGCGTCAGCCTGTTTTTATCGATTTAAATCTGGTTGAAGATGAAGATGATTTTTATGGTGCATTATGTGATGAGATTGGTATACCAGAAAGCAAGGGAACAAGGCTGAATCGCCATTTAAAATCCCGTCAAGTTCTGCTGGCTTTAGATAATGTGGGAAAAATGACCTGGGATGGCTTTAATCGCGGTGTGCGGGATTATCTACGGGGTTTGGCTGAGGGGAGTCAAGCACCACTCAAGCTGGTTTTAGCGGCAAATGAATCTTTAGATGAACTGTTTAATGATAGTTGGGATAATGGCAAAACGTCTCCTCTGGCAGGAGTTTGTCAAGAAGAAATCATAAAACCCTGGGATGAACCAACCGCCCGTGATTTTATTGATACACGTTTGGCGATGACTTCGATAAGGTTTACTGAAGCTGAAATTAATCAGTTAGTTGAGGAGAGTGGCGGTCATCCCCGGCAATTGATGCAGTTGTGTTATCGAATGTATTCTCGGTATTTGGAGGGTGGGTAATGAGCTACGATGTAGTTAGCCAAGATGACATCAAGCAAGATGAGACTGAGCAAGATGATGAAATCTCTGTTCCTTGCTTAGATTTATCGCCTAAACTTAAGCGTCCTCTATCTTTATGGAATCCTTTGGATTATCTACGCTTATTGTATTGGGTGTTTTATTTTCCTCAAGCATTGCGCTGGTATGTAAACAATTTCGGTGGTGGGTATATTCCTCCAAAAGAAATGAATTGGCGTAAGGGCTTAGAACAATTGCGCCAGAATCCTATTCAGCGCCAGTTGTTTATAAAAGGGTTGGTATTAACAGTTTTCACCCCACTGATCCTAGGCTTAATAATCCTAAAAATAGGCATTTTCATTGATTGGTCTTGTGTGTTGTACGGTTTGCTTTTGGGTTTATTTTTGAACATATTTTTGAGTGTAGGGTTGGGTGTAGTCGTAGGTGTAACGTTAGGTTTAGCTGTCGCTGTGGCGTCAGGCTTGACTTTGGGTTTAGCTTGGGGGACGGCAAATAGCATGGCATGGGGTCTAGCTTTTGGCTTGGTATGCAGTGTGGGGTGGGGTCTAGCTTCAGGCGTGGAATTAAAGTTGGCTTTAAAAGGAAGAGATGGTTTATTAAAGGACAATTTATCCTATAAGCCAGCATTGGATATAATGTTTTTAATTCAGTGCATAGTCTGGGGAACCTTAGCGCTGTACCTTATAGAGATTGCACCACTCATTATTGTTGTACCAGCTCAATACGCAGCTTTTTTGTTTGCGTGGGGTTTCGCGATAAGACGTCCGGACAATTGGCTGTTAAATTTTATTTTCATTACTATAAGAGACTGTAATTCATCCTGGATGTTTCCTCATTTAACTCCACTCCATCAACCTAATCTATTTATTAGTCTAACAAATTGGCTACGACAAGATTGGGAAATTGGCATCCAAAATACTAACCAGTTGTTGGCATATACCTATCAGTTTATACCTGTAATTTGTGCGGTTAATAGGGTTTTAGCTGATACACCTTCAAATCAAGTTTTGTATCGGGTAGTTCAATTAGCAGAAGTCCCTTACGATTGGAAGTTGCTGCGTTTTGTTTCAGAAGAACTGAGTACAAGAACTAAGTCAAGAGTTGTTGATCTTAGCTTAGACACCCCCGCACGCGCTGCGGCTGCTGGTTTCTGGTATCTTCATGAAAAAGAACCCGCAAAAGCAACGGAAGCATTTGCCGTTGTTCGTTCTCTTCTTTATGGTGAGGAACTATTCACCCTCGCCCAAACTCTCACCAGATTCAACGAAGCCAAAGAACCTGATACAATCGCTACATTAGAACTACCCACTTTCCCCAACGAACCCTTACTACGTCCGATAACCTGGAACACAATAAACGCTCTCCGTCGAGTCGTGGAAGATGTGCGAGTGGTTCAGCGTAGCGTCTCTCGTTCCACCCGTTCTTTTGCCCTCAACCGCGCCTTAGGAGAACTCAAAACTATCCTTAATCATATCGAAACCCTACCCGAAGCTGAACGAGAACTGATTAAAGATATTGCCCGAACTTGGCAAGAATCCTTATTACAAATTGCGGCTGAAATTGGGCAAATTTCCATCACTAAACCCGTCACCAATCCTTATGTTGTCGGTGACCCCGTGGAAGGGAATCGCTTTGTTGGGCGAGATGATATTCTCAGACAATTAGAAGAACTCTGGGTTATGAGTCAACCACTCCAGTCCGTTGTTCTCTATGGTCATCGCCGCATGGGGAAAACCTCGATTCTTTTAAATGTGGCAAACTGTTTCGGTTCACGGGTAAAAGTGGTTTATATTAACCTACTGCGTTTAGGCAGTCCCCAAGGTGTCGGGGAAGTTTTAATGGCAATCAGTGATGAAATTTCTGATGCTATCGGCTGTCCCCCTCCCGATGATGATGCTTTGCTAAATCTTCCTTATCGGACGTTTGAACGCTATTTTAAACAGGTAGTCAAGATGGTGCAGGGGACAGAGATGGAGACGCGCCATGGTACAGAGATGGAGACGCGCCATGGCGCGTCTCTACAGGGGTTAATTATTGCCCTAGATGAATTCGAGAAAATCGAGGAACTCATTGAAGCCGGAAAAATCCCTAATGATTTTATTGGCTATCTGCGGGGATTGGTACAAATGAACGCTAAAGTCGCCTTTGTATTTGCCGGGTTGCACACCTTAGAAGAAATGACCGCCGATTATTTCCAACCCTTTTTTGCCAGCGTTCTTCCGATTCACGTTGGTTTTCTAGAACCTGCTGCAACCCGACAGATTTTAGCCAATCCCAGCCTAGAAAATCCCGATTCGACTGTTTCAGATGTCCCGGATAATGAAGCGGTTGATTTTCCCCTAGATTACACCCCAGACGCCCTTGACTTAATCTATCGTCTCACCGCAGGTCAACCCTATTTAGTTCAATTGGTGGGATTCCAACTGGTGCGCCGTTACAATGATTTTGTGTTTGAACAGGGACATTTGCGTGACCCGGTTTTTACGGTAGAGGATGTGGAAGCGGTGATTAATGACCCCGCATTTTATAAACGGGGACGGTATTATTTTGATGGCGTTTGGGGTCAAGCGGCGCGAGGAGTGTTGGGTCAACAGGCAATCCTCAAAGTGTTAGCGCCTTACCCGGATGGGTTAACGATTGAACAATTAAGGATAAGGTTAGCAGAATTATTTAGAGAATCAGGACTTGCCACCCTAGAGGAGAAACAATTAGAGGACGCATTAGAGACATTAAAACGCCATGATGTGATTCAGCAAAAGGGTGATTATTGGCAGATTATAGTTGAACTATTCCGGCGCTGGGTGTTAAATCAATAGATTGTCATTAGTCATTTGTCATTTGTTGAATCAATTTTTTACCTAATTGTAGTGGCGTGACATACCTAATTTTATCAATTAACTTTACGGTCAGAAACCGTAGGGACGCACTGAGGTGCGCCCAATTCAATGGTCAAATCTATTTCACCCTTTTTAGGAAGCTCTCTTCAACCGCAAACAGTTGAAAAAACATAATAGGAATGTCACTGAGTTAAGCAGAATATTGCCAACTTGGACTTGGACGCCTAGAAATAAATTTCCGGCTGAAAGCTAAAGTAAGCTAAAGCTTACTGAGTATTTGAACCCGTTTTAACGGGTTTTAGCTTTTAGCCCGAACTTTAGTTCAGGGCTTTAGTTCAGGGCTTAGACTAAAATTCCGAATCGGAACATTGGCGACAAAATGATTCTACTTTATGTAGAAATTTAGCCTGTCACACCTCTACACTGGTAAAGACTGACAACTATCTTCCGTTAAAATCGCGTGTCTTCAACCAATCCCCAAACGTTCCCCTTAATCCTCGGTATTACTGGCGCTTCTGGCTTAATCTATGCAGTACGTGCCGTGAAGTTTCTCTTAGAAGCCGACTATACCATCGAACTCGTAGCATCAAAATCAGCTTATATGGTTTGGCAAGCGGAACAAAACACCCGTATGCCTCCAGAACCTGAACAGCAGGGACAATTCTGGCGTCAGCAAGCGGGTGTACCCACAAAAGGGAAGCTGATTTGTCATCGCTGGGGGGATGTGGGTGCAACCATTGCCAGTGGTTCATTCCGGACGTTGGGAATGGTGATTATTCCCTGTAGTATGAGTACTGTGGCAAAAATTGCCAATGGTTTAAGTTCAGATTTATTGGAACGGTCAGCCGATGTGCAGTTAAAAGAAGGGCGTCAACTGATAATTGTACCCCGTGAAACACCATTCAGCTTAATTCACCTGCGTAACCTCACCACTCTAGCCGAAGCCGGAGTAAAGATTGTGCCAGCCATTCCCGCCTGGTATCACAATCCTCAAACTATTGAAGATTTAGTGGATTTTGTTGTAGCGCGTACCTTTGACCAACTAAATATTGATTGTGTTCCCATGAAGCGATGGCAAGGCGGTTTTCGGGACAAGGTTTGACCCTTTGCTTGGCTCAGAGAATCTGGTTTGTAGGCGCGGGTTTCACAATTATCGTTTCTTACCTTACCTAGATGTAACTAAACCCGCCCCGACTCAGCCACGGCGATTAAAATCGCTGCTACACAAGCAAAGTCCGCCTACGCGGACTGAATTGTAACGGCGGTAGTTAACCTGAATTTAGAATTAGCTAGGTGTATAATTGATTGCGTTTAATCTAATTCCGATCTAACATTAAAGTATTTTCATTATCCGACTTTAAAAAGTAACAGAGTTAGGTTATGAGTCCCAGGCGGCACATTTCTAAAAAAGCGTCTTTGAAGTCTACTTTTACTCCTCCTGCAAATCCGTTAAAAACCCGTGGGTTCGGTAACGGCATCCAAGCCAGACGCGCAGAGTTACCTCAAACCAATCTGTTGCAGACACGTCCATTGGGTTCACCTGCTATGGCACAGCAAGAACCACAGGATGCCCGTTCTGCTGAAGCCCAACTCGAGCCAAGCTAGTTATAGCATTAGGTTTGTATATTTTCACGATATTTGCTTTAGGTGTCAAAATTAAAACGCTCAGGAAAAGTCTCGTTAAAAAAGAAACTGATATTAAAGATATAGAAACAAAAATGGAAGTTTTAGAAAAAATGGTTAAATCCAATTCGGACAATAATTGCAATGAGTAACAGGGGAAATTTTTTAAATTAAAATCAGTAAATATTTTTCTAGACGATAAAAATAAATAGTGAAAAATATAATTTGGCTAACATTAGTAATTCTTTATATTTCTGTATCGATGAGCGACCAATTAGAGTGGCTCAATTTTCTAATTTTAGTTTTTCTGCATATATATATGGTTTTAGGCTGGAGAAGTGATGATCCAGAATTTACTCAGAAAGTTGTAGCCATTGAAGAGAGGCTAGGAAGAATACAGGTTAGACTTACATCACTTGAAAAAGAAATCGACAAGCTTCGCGAATATTGAGTTCATGACTAAGTTTATTAAAATTTTAGTTAAAAATCCCAATAAAATTCAGACTAAAAACCATGAAAAATTTGATTTTTATCCTATTGGTTATTTTGTACATTACCAATGACAAAAAACAAATGACGCTCCTAACCGTTCAAATTAAACCGTGCTGACTTCCCTAACACCCGATAAACATTCACTGTTTGCTGTTTCCCTTTCAAGGCTAAAGGTCCCCAAGATTCAACCTCAAATTCCCCTTGCAGTTGATCTAGCGTTTGTTGACCAATGAGAATCCGACAGGGAGTCGGTTGACGCTGTTTCTCACAACTCTCTAGCCTGGAAGCAATATTAACACTATCGCCAATTACGCCATATTCTAAACGGTCTTTGCCCCCCAAACTACCCACCACAACTGGACCGGTAAAAATACCAATCCGCATTTGAATCACTGGTAAACCTCGGCGTCGCCAATCTCGGTTCATCGACTCCAGGCGATCGCTAATTGCTAACGCACAGTCTACAGCCGCTTTCGCATCTTCAGCCACTTCAGTTCTGTGCAGACGAGACATGGGGACACCAAACGCCACCATCACCCCATCCCCGGTAAACTTATTCACAATCCCCTGACGCTGGAGGACTTCACGAGTCACCACTCCCAGAATTTCATTTAACCATTCCAACAACGCCTCTGGGGTCATCTTTTCCGATATGGTGCTGAAATCTTTAATATCGGCAAAAAACATCGTGGCGGTGAGGCGAATCCCCGGTAACTTGCCAGATTTTAGCAAGCGATCGCGACCTTGCCAAAGGGCTTGAGCCACTTCAGGTGAGGTATTCTGTCCCAACAGCTTCATCACAATCTGCTGCTGTTGATGGGCTTCATAGGAACGATGGGTGACAAAAATCGCCACCGTTAACCCAAATCCTGATGCTGGCGCTGCAAAAGGAACCCAACCCCCTTGGGTCAATAGGTAAAAACAAACACTGGATAACACCCCTAAACTACCCGTTACCCCAATAATTAACGCCAAGGGATGATACGTCACCCGCCCCAATATCCCACCGATCGCAATCCAACCAATAATCCACAGGATTTCCGCCTGTTCTGACCAAAACCAGAATAAAGGACGCTTACCCGTCGCCGCATCCAGGAATTGGCTGACCATTTGAGCCTGCATTAAAACCCCAGGTATTTTCGCGTTTTTTTCCAGGGCGGGACTAAAGGGTGTGGTAAATAAGTCTTTGAGACTGGGTGCAGTGGAACCAATAATCACAATCTTGTCCTCCACCCAACTCGGATCAACCTTTCCGGCTAAGACATCAGTTAAGGATACTTGTCGCGCTACCTGATAAGGGGAACGATAATTGAGTAAGATTTGGAACCCGCCAACATCTGCCTTTTGATATCCCCCTGCATTTTCCGTTATGGGTGACAACACCGCCTCACCAAGTTGGGGAATGTCTGGATTATCGGGACTGGCTTCTAGTTCAATCCCACGGGGTTCTAAATAGGCAAGTGCCAGAAGCAGGGAAAATGAGTAAAGAACATCACTTTCATTTTCAGCAAACAAGTAGTTTCGACGAACCACATCGTCTGGGTCAAGGAGTATATCATTAAAACCGATGCGTTCCGGTGATACATCTGGTGGCGGTGGGGTTCCGGCGCGGATATCAATATTCTGAATCGCAATTAAATTCGGTTGTTGCAGTTGTTCCACTAACTGCTGATGACCCGGTTCCACAGGAAGATTGCGATACAAATCTAGACCAATAACGGCGGGTTCAGCGGCTTGTAATTGCTGTAATACCTGGGCTAAAACCTGATCCGAGATGGGCCACTGGTTTTGATTTTCTAGGTCTTGTTCTGTAATCGCGACAACCAAGATCCGAGGATCAGGTTCCGTTTCCAGAGGTCGCAGGCGGACAAACTGGTCATACGCCGCCAGTTCTAGCGGTTCCAGTCCACCCAAGTGTCGCACGCCCAGAAGGGTAATGATCACAGCAATGGTCGAAATTCCCACGACTCGCAGATGTGCCAAATCGGGTAACGCCGTACTAACCGTTCGAGGGATGCGAAAAATCATAGGACTAAATCTCTAAGCTTCTCAGAAGCCGATGGACAGCGATGGAGATATTACTCAAACCCGAAGATGCCTTCAATTTGTCCAACTGACTGTGGCAGCAAAGCCCTTACCGCATTATGCCATAGTTTGTAGTAGGCACTTTAGTGCCTCAAGCGAGTCAAGCGCTTACGACAAATGCACCAATCAAATCCTTGCCTTTTAACTCAATAAAATATAGTTCTTCCCCAGAGGTTAAGTTACTATCTTCCACTTCATCGTCGTCAGATTAGCTCACGAAACTTGAGCGGCAAATGCGCGAACGTACAGGAGAAAATACTCTGAACCCTTTATCGATGAATAAGGATTTCGTGGAGATATTTAAATTAGCGATCGCGCTCTAAATCATCGATTACCTTTTGCAAGTACCAATTCTCCGGCATACCCGGATGTTTTTTCTTAGCTATTTCAATCAAACGCGCAGCAACATCCCAATATCCTCCCACCATCCGCAGGAGTCGTTGTTGTAACTCTCGATCCACCCGCGCATTCGACCGAATTTGTCGTTCTTGATTGATAAAAATGTCTTTCCGATTCAGTTTAGCCGAGCGTTTTTTAATCTCAGCTTCGGCTTTCGCTATTTGCTGCTTCTGCTGATTTAATGCCTGATTATACTTCTGCCAATCCTGTTTCTCAAAATACAGATTCGCGGCTTGTTGATAATCATCCGCTGCGCCTTGATAATCTTGAAAATCAGCACGCGCCGCCGCCCGATGATAATAGATTTGCGGATCATTCGGCTGAATAGTTAATCCTCGCGAATAGTCCTCAATCCCTTGGCGATAGTCGCCCAGTTTGGAGTAAGCTTGACCTCGACAGACGTAAAATTGGGAATTTTCTGGTTGTAGCTCAAGTAACTGGGTAAAATCCGCGATCGCACCCCGATAGTCCCCCAGTTCAATCCGAACCCGCCCCCGATAGTGACGCACTTGGATATCATTGGGATCAAGCTGCATGGCTCGACCTAAATCTTCCATCGCTCCTTTTAAATTCCCCAATTTGCTGCGAATAATTCCCCGATAACAATAGGCTCTAGCATCATTGGGTGCAACGTGCAGCAGCCACTGACAATCCTCTAAGGCTTCCCGATGGTTTCCCTGTTGTAGCTTGTTGATGACTTGAGTTAAATACTTCTGTGTCTCAGCCGCACTCGCCGCCTGGATTTGCGATGCCTGAATTTGCTTGATACTCTCTAGGCAATTCTGGCAATTATCTTTATCTTTCTGTTCCAGGTACAGTTTGGCGGCTTGTTTAAAGGATGCGATCGCCTCTTTGGTTTTCCCCAACCGACGGTAGGCTGTACCTTGCAGTTTATACGCCGCCCCGTGATTCCCATCAATCTGGAGAACCTGTTGAGCATCCTCCAGGGAAGCTTGAGCCTCTCCCTGCGCCAATTGAGCCAAACTGCGCCCCAAATAACTATCCAGATGTTCAGGATTCACCTGTAGCGCCTGGGAATAATCCGCGATCGCACCTTGGCAATCGCCTAAATCAAAGCGAGTCAATCCTCGCTTGTAGTAAGCATCGGCAAATTCCGGATTAATCTGCAACGCTTGCTCAAAATCCTGAATCGCTCCCTCTAAATCACCTTGTTGCGCCTTCTGTCGCCCTCGCTCGTAAAATTCATGCTCCATTGCCCACGTCCAACTCGTTTGTGCGATCGCCAGTTGTCTTGTCAATCATGATAACCTCATCGCCCATAGACAGAGGAGCTAAACCCAATTTGGCGTGTAAGATATAAAAAGAGATAAATCTTAAAAAAAGTTCATGATTGTGTCCGCCTCTGGCTTCGATCGCTTTAAACAAGTCGTTAAAGATAAAGTCTTTTTTGGCAATGAACCCACTCCGGAGTTGATTGCCATCCTCATCGTCTATTTTGTCCAGGGTATCCTGGGGCTAGCCCGTTTAGCAATTAGCTTCTTCCTCAAAGACGAACTGGGTTTAAGTCCCGCCCAAGTCGCAGCCCTAATCGGGATTGCGGCGTTACCTTGGGTGATTAAACCCCTATTTGGCTTTCTTTCCGACGGACTCCCCTTATTTGGCTATCGCCGCCGCCCCTATCTAGTTCTGTCGGGATTGATGGGAACAACCGCCTGGTTGAGTTTGGCAACGGTAGTTGATACAGCTTGGGCAGCAACCCTTGCCATTCTGCTAAGTTCCCTTTCTGTAGCGATTAGTGATGTCATTGTAGACTCACTCGTGGTGGAACGGGCAAGGCGGGAATCCCTCAGCGACTCCGGTTCCCTGCAAGCCCTGACTTGGGGAACCTCTGCTGTCGGGGGAGTAATTACGGCATATCTGAGTGGTTGGCTGCTAGAGGCGTTCAATACACAAACTGTTTTTGGCATTACCGCCACCTTCCCCCTACTGGTTTCCGGCGTGGCGTGGTTAATTGCCGAAGAACCCGTTAGTTCGGGGATAAACACCGCCACTGTCACCAACCAAATTAAGCAACTGCGCCATGCGGTTACCCAAAAAGCGATTTGGTTACCCACCGCATTTATCTTTCTCTGGCAAGCCACACCCACAGCCGATTCAGCCTTTTTCTTCTTCTCCACCAATGAACTCGGATTTGAGCCGGAATTTTTAGGACGAGTGCGTTTAGTCACCAGTTTGGCGTCTCTGGTGGGGGTTTGGGTATTTCAACGCTTTTTAAAGGGTATCCCTTTCCGCACGATTATGGGATGGACAACTGTCCTATCGGCTGTGTTGGGGATGACGACTCTAATCCTGGTTACCCATGCAAATCGGGCATTAGGGATTGATGATCATTGGTTTAGCTTAGGCGACAGTCTGATTCTGACGGTGATTGGACAGATTACATTTATGCCCGTACTCGTACTTTCAGCTAGACTTTGCCCGTCGGGGGTGGAAGCTACTTTATTTGCCCTGCTGATGTCGATATGGAATTTATCTGGATTGCTATCTCACGAATTGGGGGCGTTATTAACCCATTGGCTAGGGGTGACAGAACATAACTTTGATCGCCTATGGTTATTACTGACGATTACCAACCTCTCTAGCTTATTACCCTTGCCCTTCTTAGGTTGGTTACCGGCGGCTGATCCGCAAACTGACATTAAAGGCGAAACAGAGTCTAAATCACTACCGCCAGCAGAAATATTTGAACATCATACGTCGGGTTCTCTATCCGAACAGCCATTCCTACCTGATGTCTTGCCAGAGTTGATCCGGACTCGCATGGGTCAAAAGCCTGTGGAAGAGTCATGATTTGTCAGTAGTGAGGACTTTAGTCCTCTTACTTATTAGATGCGCTAAAGCGCCTACTACAAACACGATTAAATAAAGAGGGAATAAACAATGATTGCAGCAGAACGAGTTTTAGAATCAAAGTCTTCACTGTCTTATGACCGCGAAGGATGGAAACAGGGGTATCAATCCCAACCCAATGAATATGATTACTGGATTGATGATATTGAAGGGGAAATTCCGTCAGCGCTAAATGGCACGTTGTTTCGCAATGGTCCGGGTTTACTGGATATCCAGGGTCAACCCCTGCATCATCCTTTTGATGGGGATGGTATGATCTGTGCGATCGCCTTTGATCAAGGTCGTGCTTATTTCCGCAATCGCTTTGTCCGGACTGAAGGTTTTCTCAAAGAACAAGAAGCCGGAAAAATGCTTTATCGCGGTGTTTTTGGTACGCAAAAGCCCGGAGGGTGGCTGGCGAATGCGTTTGATATTGAAATCAAAAATATTGCCAACACGAATGTGATTTACTGGGGGGGTAAACTATTAGCCCTTTGGGAAGCGGCGGAACCCTATCGGTTAGACCCCAAAACCTTAGACACCATTGGCAAAGACAATCTAGATGGTATTTTGGCAGAAGGCGAAGCATTTGGTGCCCATCCTTGGATTGACCCAAGCTGCAACCAAGATGGGGGTGCGCCTTGTTTGGTGAATTTTGCGATTAAACCAGGTTTTTCCACCAAAATCACCATTTATGAACTGGATACCGCCGGGAAATTGCAACGGCGTAAAAGTCACACGGTTCCAGGTTTTGCCTTTATCCATGACTTTGCGATTACGCCCAATTACTGCATCTTTTTCCAAAATCCTGTCACTTACAATCCCGTTCCATTCCTGTTGGGATTAAAAGGGGCGGGTCAATGTGTAGACTTTAAACCCAACGCACCGACTCGGATTTTAGTGATTCCGCGTCATAGTAATAAACCAATGCAAGTGCTGGAATCTGATGCTGGGTTTATCTTTCACCATGCCAATGCCTTTGAACAAGGGGAGCAAATTTGTGTGGATTCGATTTGCTATGAGTCTTTAACTCAAGTGGACTCGGAGATAGATTATCGGAACGTGGATTTTGATGCGATCGCGCCGGGACAACTGTTTCGGTTTACGCTTAACTTAGCGGATTCTACGGTACAACGACAGCGATTATTAGCGCGTTCCTGTGAGTTTCCCTGTGTCCATCCCAACCATGTTGGACGCCCTTACCGTTATGTGTATATGGGAGTGGCTCATAATCCCACAGGCAATGCTCCACTGCAAGCGATCGCTAAGTTTGATGTTACTACAGGTGAGGAACAGGTTTGGAGTGCAGCCCCCCAAGGCTTTGTCAGTGAACCTATTTTTGTCCCCCATCCTGAAGCGAACCGAGAAGATGAGGGTTGGGTGTTGACGTTGGTGTATGATTCGAGTCATCATCGATCCGATGTGGTGATTTTGGACAGTCGAGATTTGAGCCAAGGCGCGATCGCACGACTGCATCTCAAGCACCATATTCCTTACGGATTGCACGGAAGCTGGACTTCCACAGTCTTTTAAGATTATTTATTGGTCATTAATCTTATGGTCGGGGCGGGTTTTGCCGCCCAGCTAGGGATAACAATCAATATTAGTCCCTAAACCCGCCCCTACATTTATCTGTCTTATGTCTTATGTCTTATGGTCGGGGCGGGTTTTGCCGCCCAGCTAGGGATAACAATCAATATTAGTCCCTAAACCCGCCCCTACACACGCTTCCTCTGCTTCATCGTCTCTACGAAGCTGCTCAAGTATTTTTGCCGCGCTGCACTAGAGTTCAATCGCGTAAAATTATGAATATCCATAGCTAATCTTATTGTCCAAATCTTAACCAAACCCAAAATAGGTTAAAACAAAATCTGGACGATACCGATTCTTAGATCAGTCGATGTGCATTGAAATTGGATATTTCTGTTCCCTATTCCCCGTTCCCTGTTCCCGTTGAGGAATTTAGACATCCTGATCTAAATGCTGGACAGCTAATCGAGGCAAAATAATTTTGGTGGAGAAGGGTATGAAATTTAGCATCGTCATCACGACTTATAATCGCCTCACCTTGCTCAGGCGGGCAATTAACAGTGCTTTAGCTCAAACGATACCGTGCGAAGTAATTGTGGTGGATGATGGATCGTCTGATGGTACGGATATGTATGTCCAGGGGCGACGGAAAGAACTCTTGGACATGGGTGACACCCGTTTAATTTATCACCGCAATTCGACGAACTTGGGTCACTCAGGAACGGTTAATCAGGGTGTAGCATTAGCGACAGGAGACTGGGTAAAATTGGTGGATGATGACGACTACCTTGCCCCGAATTGTATTGAAGAAATGGTCAAGGCGATCGCAGGGCGTCCAGATGCTGTGATTTGCTCCTGTCGAGCGATTCAGGTCAATGAGAATCAGAAGGAAATCAGCAAAAGTCGGCAAGTTGGTAAGGGAACACTTGTCTATATTCCCCAAACCGAGATTCATTACGCCATGCTGTTGGAACTCTTGCCATTTGGCACGCCTGTACAAGTAGCCTTTTCCCGTTCAGCTTTCCTTAAGTCAGGAGGATGGGATACCCGATTCGATACGAATTATGATGATATTGATTCCTGGATTAAAATTGCCCAGTTTGGCGATGCTGTTTTGATCAATAAATGTCTGGCTTACCGGACTATTTGGCAAGGTTCATTTAATGGCAAATTTACTTTTGATAAACGCCTGGAAATTAATCTAATTATTAAAGAGAATATTTATTCGTGTATCAGCCCCAAATATCGTCATAGTTTACCAGAACTATCAGAGATTAAGTCGTCGATAAAAATCCATTGGGGATTTGCGGCGCTCAAAAAAAGAAGATTTATCAGCGCGGCAAGAATTTGGTTAAAAACGGATTTTTCTATGGCGGCTGTAAGATTGTTTTTAAAACGAATCATTGCCAGAAAATGTTTGGATGAATTATTACAAGAGTCTCAGGCAACGCCCATTATATTAGTGCGGGAACATAACTGAGTTATTTAAACGTAAAGGTAGCTCTAGGAAGCAAGTGCGACCGGATCTGCCCTAACCCAGACAAAATCCATAACAATGGGCAAGGGTTTTGATGTAAAATCAATAGTCCGCAGTCAAACGAAAATGCTTGTAGCAAGGGAGATACTTCTATGACCCGGATGTATTACGATGCAGATGCTAACTTAGACCTACTCACTGATAAAACAATTGCAATTATCGGCTATGGGTCTCAAGGTCACGCCCACGCCCTGAATCTCAAAGAGAGTGGCATCAAGGTAATTGTGGGTTTGTATCCGGGCAGTAAGTCGGTGGCGAAAGCTGAGTCAGCCGGATTAACGGTTCATGCGGTTGCTGATGCGGCGAAAGCAGCGGATGTGATTATGATTTTGCTACCGGATGAGGTGCAGAAAACGGTATACACCGAAGAAATTGCACCAAATTTGAAAAAAGGGAATGTCCTGGCTTTCGCCCATGGGTTTAATATTCACTTTGGTCAAGTCGTTCCCCCACCTGATGTGGATGTGATTATGGTGGCACCCAAAGGACCGGGGCATCTAGTACGACGGACTTACGAACAGGGAGAAGGTGTCCCTTGCCTATTTGCCGTATATCAGGATGCCACAGGTCAAGCTCGCGATCGCGCCATGGCGTATGCTAAAGGAATTGGTGGGACTCGTGCGGGTATTTTAGAAACCTCATTCCGGGAAGAAACGGAAACGGATTTATTTGGTGAACAAGCCGTATTATGTGGAGGTTTGAGTGCTTTAATTAAAGCGGGATTTGAAACCTTAGTTGGGGCGGGTTATCAGCCAGAGTTGGCGTATTTTGAATGTCTCCATGAAGTTAAATTAATTGTGGATTTGATTGTGGAAGGCGGACTAGCCAATATGCGCGATAGTATTTCTAATACGGCTGAATATGGCGATTATACCCGTGGACCTCGCATTGTTAACGATGAAACCCGCGCCGAGATGCGGAAAATTCTACAAGAAATTCAATCGGGTCAATTTGCCCGTGAGTTTGTGTTAGAAAACCAGTCAGGTAAACCTGGATTCACCGCCATGCGCCGTCAGGAAGCTGAACATCCGGTAGAGGAAGTGGGTAAAGATTTACGGGCAATGTTTAGCTGGTTGAAGAAGTAGTTATTCGTCATTTGTCATTTGTCATTTGTCGTTCTTCGCCACATTATAGGACTCCGCAGGGGCGGGTTTAGTCACGTTAGGATAAAACACTAAACATTAATGGTAAAACCCGCCCCTACAAATTTCAAAATTCCCCCATCTCCCTGATCTCCCCCTGCTCCTCTGCTTCTAATCACCTTTGTTCTAATTGCTCAACTTCCTTTTCAGTACGTTCATTCGGGTTGGTGGGATTCCAGTCAGGAAATAACCCGACTAAGAATTGATTGATGCTGGTGCGGGTGTTGCGGCTAGCATCATCTAGCGGTGCAGGTAGGACGCGATCGCCTAACGTGATAAACAGCAAGGCTAGGATCAAAAGGGGTCCTAGAAGATTTTTGAAACGCATAACTCTACTCCCAGTCGCATCAATGAATTGTGCATACTGCTAGTTTTCCCCTACGTCAATATAAAGCCAGCTTTTTTTTATAATTCTTTACATTATAGTCAAAACCAGGTTCCCTTGAGCCTAGGGTTGGGTCAAGTCAGGGCGGGTTTACTTCAGTTAGCGGTTTGAGGCGGAGTGTTGTCGGTCAAACCCGCCCCTACACACTTGCCAAATCTAGACGTCGGGTCAGAGATTGCGCTATGATTATAGGCTGTGATTTTTTGACAAAACCATGAATGCTCAAGAGGTTATTCGCTCCATAGAAGCGGAACAGCTTAAATCAGACTTACCGACAGTCCATGTTGGTGACACAGTTAGAGTCGGGGTTCGTATTCGCGAAGGGAACAAGGAACGGGTTCAGCCCTACGAAGGTACCGTGATTGCCATGCGTAACGGTGGCATCAACCAAACGATTACCGTGCGACGTATCTTCCAAGGTGTTGGTGTAGAACGAGTTTTTCTGCTCCATTCCCCCCGAATTGCCAGTATTAAAATTGTGCGGCGAGGTAAGGTGCGTCGGGCGAAGCTCTTTTATTTGCGAGAGCGTGTGGGTAAAGCGACTCGGGTTAAGCAGCGCTTTGACCGGGGGATTTAGATTTTTTTGGATATTGGCTTGGTATTCATGCCCTGATTGCGTTACACTAAGTAAAGCAAAGGGGATAAATTCACCTCTACCAGCCAACCCAAGCGCTCTTAGTTCAGTTGGTAGAACGCAGGTCTCCAAAACCTGATGTCGGGGGTTCAAGTCCTCCAGGGCGCGTTCTGAATCTATAAAATATTAAAAGGCTGGGGGAGCATCAGCAGTTCTACCCAGATCTTGTCAACTTCACGGATGAGTGAAGCAGGTTAATATGAGTTATGAACGCTGGGTTGAACAGCTCTGATAATCAGTAGAAGGGGGAAGTCAACTATTGTGGCAAAGAAAACTAAAACGGAAACAGAGTCTCAGCAAAAAACCTCTGGGTTTAATGTTGTAACGTTTCTTCAAGAAACCAAAGAGGAACTCAGTAAAGTCGTATGGCCCTCTCGGCAGCAACTGATTAGCGAATCGGCTGCCGTGTTATTGATGGTCGTTCTATCAGCCACCCTAATTTATTTAGTGGATGGCTTATTCTTGTGGGCATCACAACAGGTATTTGGATGAGTTTTGCAGCAAACGAATCATACGATCGCGATCCACAGCTCCAAGAAGCCCCATCTGCCCGTTGGTATGCGGTTCAGGTGGCATCCGGCTGTGAGAAGCGGGTAAAGACAAATCTAGAACAGCGAGTGCAAACCCTAGATGTCGCTGACCGAATCTTGAGAGTTCAGATACCCCAAACACCGACGGTAAAAATCCGTAAGGATGGGTCTCGCCAGCACTCTGAAGAAAAGGTCTTCCCTGGCTACGTCTTGGTAGAAATGGTCATGGATGATGAAAGCTGGCAGGTTGTCAAAAACACACCCAATGTGATTAATTTTGTAGGGGCAGAACAGAAACGTCGCTATGGACGAGGGCGAGGTCACGTTAAACCTGTACCCCTGAGTCCAGGAGAAGTCGAACGGATCTTCAAGCACGCCGAAGAACAAGAGCCAGTGATTAAAGTGGACATGGCTGTTGGCGACAAAATCATCGTGCTATCAGGTCCGTTTAAAGACTTTGAAGGCGAAGTGATTGAAGTTAGCCCCGAACGCAGTAAGCTCAAGGCGTTGCTCTCCATTTTTGGGCGAGATACGCCAGTGGAACTAGAATTCAATCAGGTGGAAAAAACAGGCTAAGCATGGCAAAAAAAATCGTTGCAGTTATTAAGTTGGCGCTCCCAGCGGGGAAAGCCAACCCTGCTCCTCCCGTTGGACCGGCACTCGGTCAACATGGGGTGAATATTATGGCGTTTTGTAAAGAATACAACGCCAAGACCGCCGACCAAGCGGGAATGGTTATCCCCGTGGAAATCTCGGTGTTTGAGGATCGCAGTTTTACCTTTATCCTCAAAACCCCGCCCGCATCCGTGCTGATCAAAAAAGCAGCCGGGATTGAAAAAGGCGCCAGTGAACCCAATCGGCAAAAAGTCGCCACGATTACAAAGGCGCAACTGCAAGAAATCGCCCAGACGAAAATGCCTGACCTCAATGCTAATGATATTGAAGCAGCCATGAAAATCGTCGAAGGGACTGCCCGGAATATGGGCGTCGCGATCGCAGAATAGTTCCTGGGTTGAGGTTTAAGTGCTATCAACCCGCAATTGCAGACCGTTGTCAACCTAATTTGGGGGAGAGGCGAGACGCTTCGTTAGTCACCCCAGGAGAGATAAATGCCCAAAAAACTATCACGTCGATTACAAGAATTACAAAGCAAGGTCGAAGAACGACCTTATGAACCAACAGAAGCCCTGAAGCTGTTAAAAGAAACCGCAACGGCAAAATTTCCTGAATCTGCCGAAGCCCATATTCGCTTGGGAATTGATCCCAAATACACTGATCAGCAACTGCGAACAACCGTATCCCTACCCAAAGGAACGGGTCAGGTGGTGCGAGTCGCCGTCATTGCTAAGGGCGAAAAAATCACTGAAGCGACTAATGCGGGGGCAGATATCGCGGGTTCGGAAGAATTAATTGGCGAAATCCAAAATGGCATGATGGATTTTGACCGCCTGATTGCCACACCAGACATGATGCCCCAAGTGGCGAAGTTAGGACGGCTCCTCGGACCCAGGGGCTTGATGCCTTCCCCCAAAGGCGGTACTGTTACCTTTGACCTAGCCCAGGCGATCGAAGAATTCAAAGCAGGTAAACTTGAATTTCGTGCCGATCGCACAGGCATCGTTCATGTTATGTTTGGTAAGGCTTCCTTTTCTGCCGAAGACTTGTTGATCAACCTCAAGTCCTTGCAGGAAACGATTGACCGCAATCGTCCCTCAGGCGCGAAAGGTCGCTTTTGGCGCACTATATTTGTTAGCGCGACCATGGGACCATCGATAGAAGTCGATATCTCTAGCTTACGGGACATGAAAGCAGCTGAAGCTGCGTAATCTGAACCGTTATTTTTGCAGTCTACAATCCAATAATTGATTGGCTTGTACCAAAGACAGCAGGTGTTCATCACTTAATATCCTGCCGAGGTCAACGCCCGACGTATCCCCTGTTGCTGTACATCAAAATTAAAGTACAGGTATAAAAGATACTCAGCGTAACCCCGGCATGTCCGGGGTTTCGTTATGACTGAGGGCAGGATTTTCCCACTGGCAACTCTGAAAGGAAAAAAGGAGGTGAAACAAGCATGGGCAGAACCCTAGACAACAAAAAGGAAGTCGTCGCTGATCTCAAGGAACTCTTGAGTGATTCGCAACTCGCCATCGTCATTGACTACCAGGGACTTTCTGTGGCAGAAATTACCGATTTGCGGAATCGGCTGCGTCCCACAGGTACAGTCTGTAAGGTGACGAAAAATACCCTGATGCGGCGGGCGGTTGAGGATGATGAAAACTGGCAACCCATGACCGAATTCTTGGTCGGTTCCTCCGCCTTCATGTTAGTCAAAGACGATGTAGGCAGTGCAATTCGGGCATATCAGGACTTCCAGAAAGCCACCAAAAAAACCGACTTCAAGGGTGGCGTGATGCAAGGTCAAGCCCTGAGTCAAGACCAAGTTAAGGCAATTGCCAACTTGCCGTCTAAAGAAGAACTCATCGGGCAGATTGCCGGTTCGATTAATTCCATCGCCACTAAACTGGCTGTGGGTGTCAACGAAGTACCTGCATCCCTGGGTCGCTGTGTCAACGAAGTTCCGGGATCACTGGGTCGCGTTTTGCAAGCGCTCGCCGCTCAGAAAGAAAGTGGTGGTTAACCCCTACCTGGACTGTCAAAACGCTGACCCTGAGCGTAGTCGTTACCCTGAGCGTAGTCGTTACCCTGAGCGTAGTCGTTACCCTGAGCGTAGTCGAAGGGTCACACGTAAACAATCAAACAAAGGAGTTTATTCATGTCTGCTACAACCGACGAAATCTTGGAAAAGCTAAAATCCCTGACGTTACTCGAAGCGTCGGAATTAGTTAAGCAAATCGAGGACACCTTTGGCGTTAGCGCGGCTGCTCCTGCGGGTGGCATGATGATGATGCCCGGAATGGCAGCTCCCGGTGCGCCTGGTGCTGCGGCGGAAGAGGCGGAAGAGAAGACAGAATTTGATGTCATCTTAGAAGAAGTTCCCGCGGATAAGAAGATTGCTATCCTGAAAGTCGTGCGAACCATGACTGGTTTGGGACTCAAGGAAGCCAAAGATATGGTCGAGTCTGCACCCAAGCCGATTAAAGAAGGGGTGGCAAAAGAAGCCGCGGAAGAAGCCAAGAAGCAGCTTGAAGAAGCTGGTGCTAAGGTTTCCGTGAAATAGAACTCTGTCGGGGCAAGTCATGAATTGCCCCCACAATCGATAGATTGAATTCATCCCCCGGATCAACACGAACAGGGGGTTTTTTCATTTTTGGGTTGATCCGTGGAGACAAACAACTGTAGGGGCGCAAAGCTTTGCGCCCTCTCAAAGCCGTAAAATCTCTTCCACCATTTTAGCCGTGTCACACCAGTCGTGGTGTGGCACACCTCATTTAAAAATTAGACTGTAGGTTAGGCTGACCCTTGTTACCTAACAAAATTTAAGGCTAAAGCCCTTACTACAAACCCTCTCCTTGTCAAGGGTAGGGAACTCTCATCCGGAAAAAATAAAAAAAAATGTGACAGTTAATCAATAGTCTACTAGCTGATCACAAATTCTTAAAACCTAACTATAATTTTTTAATTCATTCCAACTAATTTTTACATTTGTTTCTATATTTATTGAAAATCAATTAATTAATTTTCCTGAAATGCTTCATCCTTAAGGCATTCCAGGGTTTGACAAAAATAAATTCATCAAAAAATAGCTAAACCTGGAACATTGACTTGATTAATAACGACTTGAATAGTAACAACGCAACACTACACCCTACCTATTGATGGAAGTTACTATGAAACGCAACCTTAAGTCTTTTGTTACCTTTTCAACCCTAGCCGCTACCGCAATCGCGCCTGTTTTATTATCGGCTGATATGGCGTCTGCCAAGCCCACGGGAACTGATGCCAACTATATCGGTGCTGGTGTCGCCGCAGGCGTGACCAACGGTGGACAAGATAACGATGCGGCAACATTTGGCGGGAATATTCAAGGTCGTGTAACGACTTCAAAAGCGCCAGTTTCTCTGCGCGGTGCTGTTCTATTCAGCGATGATACCAGCGCCATTATGCCAATTGTTTCCTACGATGTTCCTGTCACGAACAACGCTAATGTTTATGTAGGTGCTGGCTATTCATTTATTGAAGAGGATGGACAACCAACACCTTTAGGAAACAAAAATGCGCCTGTGGTAACAGTCGGTGCTGAAGCTCAATTTGGTCGCAATATTGTGGTTTATGGCGATACAAAACTCGGTATCGAAGCCTACGAAGATAGTCCAGCTTCTGCGGTTAGTATCCAAGCGGGTGCGGGTTACCGCTTCTAAACCATGACGCTCTGGTGAACTAACAGTGTAGAGACGTAGCATGCTACGTCTCTACGTCGTCGGGGCGGGTTTAGTTGCATCTGTTGTGAAACGGAAACGATAAGTAGGTTGGTGGAAATAAACTCAACCATATTAAGTTATGTTAACAAGCCTCAAACCCTTACAAATGACGAATGACCAATGACGAATGACGATCCCCACCGTTAACTTTAATTGTCCCCACCTACTTAATAGTAAAATCCGCCCCTACACTACCTTTCCCACATTCCAGATATGCCAGGACAGGTCTGAAGCATTGCGCCTCGGTATTTTTTTCTGTTCAGGAATAATATTTAATGAAAATTAATCAAGATAACCTGATAAAAATGGCGGATATCTTTACCATAAAATTACAGGAAACTTTGTTCGCCAAGATACAGGGCGGTTAAACTTGAAATAGAAAAGCAGCGTAACCAAATAAAAAATTATTGAGGTAAAGATCATGACTACTGAACTCAGCCAAGTTTTATCGATGATTTTGATTGTTTCTGTTTTCTCAATTTTTCTGTCGCCCGTATTATGCTGGATTCTTCCCAGCCGCGCTCCCAAAAAAACCGTGTAGGAGGGGTGTTGAACCAGCTATCGGAGTCTTTAACGCTACATCGACAGACTCTCAACTCTGTTCCATATACACATAAGGTACGAGAGAGCCAGGAATTCATCAGGGTCACTATTTCATGAAACTTATCGGTCTATTAGCCCACCGTCTCCCGGTGGGTTAATTTTGGGTTTGGATGCAATTATATAAAAATCGCCAGACTTGTCAGAGTATAGTGGGAAGAACATTACGTTTTGGGAACAGCTTCTAACCCTTCTCGGAACGCCACCGATGTATCACAAGCTCAAACAGTTCTGGCTAGCCATTACCAACCACCAAGGCGATAACCATCCGCGATCGCCTAATTCTCCTCTGCAAACTCCTATCCCCCTGTCATTTTACCCTGAGACTCAATCCCAAGCCGACCACTCAGACGAGATCCAGGAATTAAAACGGATCAATCAGCAACTGCGGCGCGAGATTGCTCAACGAGAACAGGTTGAGCAGGTATGGCAAGAGCGAGCGGCTTATTATCGTAACATTGTCGAAAATGCCAATAGCCTGATTTTACGCATCGATACTCAAGGTACAATCACCTTTTTAAACGAATTTGCCCAACAGTTTTTGGGTTATCCGGAAACAGAAATCCTGGGACGTTCCGCGGCGGAGACGATTATTCCAGAAACCGAGACATCGGGACGGGACTTGACAAACCTGATCCAATACATCATCCAACACCCGGATCAATACCGCTACCACGAAAACGAAAATATTCGCCGGGATGGGAGTCGCGTTTGGGTAGGGTGGACGAATAAAGCGCTGATGGATGAATCGGGACAAGTAGCGGGTATTCTCTGTATTGGTCACGATATCACCGAGCGTCATTTAGCTCAAAACGCTCTGCGCTTGATGAATGAACAATTGGAACAGCGAGTCGCTGAACGCACCGCGGCGTTAACCGTAATCAATGAGCAATTGCGCCAGGAAATTACTGAACGTCAACGGGCGCAGGAAACGGAACAGCAGTTAATCGCTTCACTGCAAGCGGCGAAAGACCAGTTACAAGCGATTTTAGATGCTGTACCCGGATGTGTGTCTTGGGTGGGGACAGATTTGAAGTACCAAGGCGTTAACAGTTATCTGGCTAAGACATTCGGATTATCCGCCGCAGCATTTGTGGGGAAGGAACTGGGGTTTATGAATTCCACCCCCGGATTTAAGGACTTTATTGCCCAGTTTTTTGCTAGTCCCCTCCCGGAAGCCAAGCGAGAAATTGAAACCTTGATTGGTGATAATTGTCGGTATTATTTATTAGTTGCCCAGAAATACCAACAGGGTCAAGCAGCTGTCTGTGTCAGCGTGGATATTACTGAACTCAAACGCACGGAAGAGGCGTTGCGGTTGAGCGAGGAAAAGTTTGCTAAAGCCTTTCGCTGTTGTCCAAATTCGATCACGATTAGCACCTTAGCAGATGGACGGTATATCGAGGTTAACGAAACCTTTATGCGGTATTCTGGGTATGAACGCCAAGAGGCAGTTGGTCGCACCGCGGCGGAATTGAATATCTGGGTGAATCCTGAGGATCGCGATCGCATGGTTCATAGTCTACAGCAGCACGGAGCGATTACCAACCAGGAGTATGAGTTTCGCACCAGATCGGGTGAGATTCTCATCGGTTTACTCTCCGCCGAGATTATTAATTTAAGGGGAGAACCTTGCTTACTGGCACTTACTCTTGATATTACTCAGCGTAAATTGGCTCAACGGCGTCTCAAAGAGAGTGAAATCCAATATCGGGCAATTTTTGAAGCCACGACGGATGGCTTAATTATTAGCGATTTAGACGGACAACTGGTGGAGGTGAATCCAGCCGCTTGTCAAATGCATGGTTATTCCTATTCCGAGTTTATCCATCTTGAGCCCGAACGTTTTATTCATCCGGACTCCCATCCCATATTTTACGAGTATCTTACTGCTGTCAGACAGGGGGTTCCGTTTCAACGGGAAGCGGTAGATTTGCGTTCCGATGGTACGCCGTTTCCCATTGAGGTACGGGGAACCGGGTTTATGTATAAAGGGAAACCCCATCTTTTAGCCGTGGTGCGGGATATTACCGAGCAAAAGCAAGCCGAAGCCCGGTTACGAGAAGCGGCTGAACGCGATCGCTTGTTAGGAGAAATTGCGGCTCGAATTCGCCGCTCCTTGGATCTGAATGAAATTATGAATACGACTGTGGCAGAAGTGCGCCAGTTTCTGCAAGCGGATCGGGTGCTGATTAGTTATATGGATGGGACGATGCATGGCAAAGTTGTGGCGGAATCAGTGACGGATAATTTTCCCTCCTGTTGGGATTTAGCGGTAGAAAATGATGAGTATCTTCAGGAGTTAATTGCTTTATTTGAACATACTGATGTGCAAGTGATTGATGATACCGCTCTTTGGGAAACGTCTCCTGAACGCGCCGACTATTTGGAGCAATTTCAAGTGAAAGCCGCGTTAGCGGTGGCGATTGTCGTGGATGAGCAAATGTATGGCTTATTAGTGGCGCATCAATGCACAAGTCCGCGTCATTGGCAACCCCTGGAAGTGGATTTACTGCGCCGTCTGGCGACACAAGTAGCAATTGCGATTAAGCAGGGACGATTATACCAACAGCTTAGCGAACTGAATACGAACTTAGAGCATCAAGTCGAAGAAAGAACGGCACAATTGCAGCAAAAAATGCAGGAACTGCAAGAACTGAATCAACTCAAGGATGTGTTCTTACATGCGGTATCCCATGATTTACGCACACCGGTGATGGGGATGTTAATGGTGCTGAAGAATGTACTTAATGGTTATTCGTTTACTGAGGACAAAGCACCTAGACTAAATGACCAAGGAGATCAGACAATTCCAGTCTCGCGTTCTATTGTAGAGCGGATGATTCAAAGTAGCGATCGCCAACTTAATTTAATTAATTCGTTATTGGAAATTCACGCAGCTAAATCTTACGGGATTCCCTGTGAATGTGAACCCCTGCAACTGAGTCAACTGATTCAAGAGATTCTGACGGAGTTGCAACCGTTACTGGCAAAAAATCAAGTGACGTGGACAAATCAAGTTCCCGATGATTTACCGTTCGTGAGTGCTGACGCCAAGCAATTGTGGCGAGTGTTCGAGAATATAATCACTAATGCGATGAAACATAACCCGCCCGGAATTCAGCTAAGCCTGAGTGCGACGGTGGTGGAGGATGCTGCTGAGGGGGGTATGGTGCGCTGTGCGATCGCGGATAATGGGGTAGGGATGGAACAACAGCAGTGCGATCGCCTTTTTGATCTCTACTATCGCGGCGCTTCTTCTCGCAGTTTAAGTGGTATTGGCTTAGGATTGTATCTGTGTCGGCAAATTATTAAAGCACACGGCGGCGAAATTGGCGTTATTAGTTCTCCAAGAGAGGGAACAACATTTTGGTTTACTTTACTCACATCTTGCACCAGTCAGATCATGTCCGGTTGAATACCCATAATTACAGTGATGGGGAGTAGGGGCTTGGTAACCAAGCCCATTAAAGGGAAAGCTTCACGAGTGCATCTTGGACGGCTGACGGTAATTTTCGCAGAATCTTGCCTTTCTCCCGGTCAACAGCAACTAACGTCACCCGACCGGTTACATAGAGTTCTTTACTATCAGGCGATTGAATCTGGTAATCCCAATAGATACGAACTCCGTCCATATCCGTCATCCGGGTTTTGACAATAGCGGTTTGACCCATGCGAAGCTGACGGTGATAGCGCACAGAGAGTTCAACTACAGGTAATTCACATCCCATCGCCACTAAGTCAGCATACTCGATGCCGATAGATCGTAAGCATTCTACCCGTGCTTCTTCCATCCAGGTTAAGTAATTACCATGCCAAACCACACCTGCATAATCACTGTGGTGAGGATGTGCCCGCACCGGATATTCAAACCAGTGTTCAGTTGTGGCGGTTAAAGAATGGCTCTGGATGGCGCTGGTTGGTGGAAGTTGAGCCGAAGATTGAGAATTGTCAGACATATTACTAAACTAAGTGAGAACGTAACTGTTTCACTACCTAGATAACACAGGATTAACCGTAAACTGCAAGCGGGAATAACCGACACATTTAAATTGGATTTAGAACAATAGTAATACCCCCTTTGGCTACGGCGATTGAAATCGCTGCTACACAAATGTATGCGAAGCCTTCCCGAAGGGTAGTCCGCAAGGTAAGGACTAGGTTATGACGAGGGTAGCTAACTCGGATTGGGTATGACCCGATGTCTTGACACGGATTTCACAGAAAAGATAAAACTTTCCAAAACCCTGAATATTAAAGCACACCTATCGACACAGAGAACTCACCCTCTGTGCAATCAGTTCTATTAACCTCTCCCACCCCACCCTAAACTCTCCTCTAAATCCGTGAAATCAGTGTTACTTCGCTTCCATCCAATTTTTCCCTTCACTCACATCCACTACCAACGGTACAGATAACTCAACGGCTGATTCCATCGTCTCTCGGATTTTTGGTTGCAACTCCTCCCATTGAGCCGGAAGAACTTCAAATACTAATTCATCATGAACTTGTAACAGTAATCGCGCCTGGTAATTCTGTAAAACCTCATGCATTTTGACCATGGCAATTTTGATAATATCAGCACTAGATCCTTGTATGGGCGCATTGGCGGCGGCTCTGAGTAAGCCAGCGTCATCTTTACCGATTCCCTTGAATTCATCAAGATTAATCTCTTTAGGATTTTTCCCTTTAGCATCGCGCAGTCTGTTGCTATTGAACTCAAAGTAACGCCGACGACCTAAAATAGTTTCCACATAACCTTTCGCGATCGCGTCCCGTTTCATTTGCTCCAAATACCCAAAAACTTTGGGATAACGCTGCTTCAATCTGTCAATAAAGTCCTTTCCTTGTGCCGCCGATACCCCCGCTTCCCTGGCAAATCGCTGGGGTCCCATACCGTAAATCACGCCAAAATTAATCGTTTTACCCAATCGCCGTTCGTCTGGTGTTACAGTTTCTTTTTCAAACAATAATTTAGCGGTTACTGCGTGAACATCCTGATTATTCCGGTATGTTTCCACCAGTACAGGTTCTTGACTCAGATGTGCCAAAATGCGTAACTCAATTTGGGAATAGTCTGCTGATACTAATAACCAACCCGATTCAGGTAAAAATGCTTTGCGAATTTGGCGACTAAACGCCGTCCGAATCGGAATATTCTGTAAATTAGGATTCGATGAGGATAGACGTCCCGTGCTGGTTATCGTTTGATTAAAATCAGTATGTATGCGTTGGGTATCCTTATGAACCAGTTTCGGCAAAGCATCAACATAGGTGGATTTTAACTTAGAGAGGGTGCGGTGTTCGAGAATGGTATCAATAACCGGATGATCCCCTTGCAGCTTTTCCAAGGTGGCATGATCCGTGGAGTACCCTGTTTTCATTTTGCGCGACTTACGGCGGTCAAGGTTCAGTTTTTCAAACAGTAACTCACTTAACTGTTTAGGAGAGCCTAAATTAAATTCAACTCCTGCTTCTTGATCAGCATTATGTTCAATATCTGCGAGTTTTTTTTCTAGGGATTCCGAGAGTTCTTTGAGATAAGCAGTATCAATACGAATTCCCTGATATTCCATCTGGGCTAACACAGGTTCTAGCGGTTGCTCAACTTCCAGCAACAACTTTTCTAGCGCTGGAATTGCCTCCAGTTTTTCTCGCAGTTTTGGCATCAGTTGAAACGTGGCATAAACTTGCATCCCGCAGTAGTTGGCTACGGTGGGAATACTCAATGCAGCAATGGTTTTTCCTTTGGGAATTTTTAAATCTTTGTAGCTTTTTAGCTGAATTTGGTCTAAATAACGCTCAGTTAAACTATTGAGGTTATGGCTATTATCTGGATTGAGGACATAACTGGCTAACATCGTATCCATGACTACCCCAGCTAGTTTAATCCCCTGAGTTCGCAGCACCAGACGGTCAAACTTTACATTTTGTAGCACTTTGGGATAGCGATCGCGCTCTAAAATAGAACGCAGTGCTTCTAGAACCGTCTGTTGGTCTAAATTATCACCCTGCTCATGGGCGATAGGGATATAGGCAACTTCTGCTGGTTCGATTCCCCAACAGCAGCCAATTCCCACAAGTTCGGCGTTCTGTGGCTTTAAAGCGCTGGTTTCCGTATCCCAAGCCACTGGAGTTGCTGAGTTTGTGCAGTTTTTCAGGATTTGGACAAGCTGCTCCAGCTTATCTTTTGTGTCGATAATCTGAGGTTGAATCGGACAATTTGCTACAGCTTGTTTCTGGTAGTTTTCCGTTTCATCAGCTGTCCAGAAAGAAAGATCAGGACTACTATCTGCAACTAATGGTTCTGATTCCATCTCCGTCTCTTCCACCACTTTCCCACCAAAACGCTGCTGGAGGTCGTCTATTTTCTTTAAGAAAGACTCGAACTCCAAGTTTTGTAAGAGAGGTTTGAGGACAGAGGTATCAAATCCTTCTAACTTGCCTTCCTCTAACTCTACATCCACAGGCGCATCAAATGCCAATTGTGCTAAGTACTTAGAATGTTCGGCGTCCTGTTTTCCCGTTTCCAGCTTAGTTTTCACTGCGCCTTTAATCTGATCGAGGGACGCATAAATGCCTTCCAGGGAACCGTAATCATTCAGTAACTTAACCGCCGTTTTTTCGCCAATTCCCCTCACTCCGGGAATATTATCGGACTTATCGCCACAGAGGGCTTTATAATCCACCACCTGTTCTGGTGTAATACCTAGTTTATTTTTTACCTCTTGGGTGCTATATTCTTCCAGTCCTGTGGAACTACCGCTTTTCAACGCCTTCTGGCTAAGATAGAGAACCGTAGTTGGCTTTTGCGGATCGATGAGTTGAAACAGGTCGCGATCGCCGGTTAAAATTTTCACCTGATACCCTTCATCTGTCGCCCGATGTGCCAAGGTGGCTAAAACATCATCAGCTTCATAGCCCGGAACCGCCAATACGGGTAAATTCAACGCCGTCAGCAATTCTTTGAGATTCTGCAAATCCGGGATAAATTCTTCCGGTGTTTCCGCTCTATCTGCTTTATAGGTATCGTCAGCTTTGTGGCGAAACGTGGGCAATTCTAGGTCAAACGCCACCGCCATCGCCTGAGGTTGCTGGGAACTGATCACCTCTAATAGGGATTTGAGAAAGCCAAAACACACACTCGTGGGTATCCCCGTCTTGGTTCGCAGTCCCCCATCTCGCCCTTTAGCGAAGGCGTAATAGGAACGGAAAGCCAGAGAATGACCGTCAACCAGGATAAATAGAGGTTTTTCTGCTGTTGTGGGGTCAGCAGAGGGAGAGGATTTAGGCACAGGCGTTGATTGAGACATAGCCCCATTTTAGCGAGTTAAACTTTAGTGAACGATACTTATCTCTGATATAACAAATCCTCAATCCTCCAATCTGTAGGAATTAGAGCCGTTTAACCAAAGTCGGGCAATCATGTCAAAGTTTGCTGATGTTCAGTAAATATACTCAAGCAACTGTTCACCTTGAGCAGTTTGCTTTAGTAACAAGCTGATACAACTGCCTCAATCCAAGAGCGGAAACTTTTCAGAAGGATTCTCCATCTTTGGATTCACCAGAAATCTTTATTTGGAGGTATAGGCAATTTGTCAAATAATTGTTACAGTTTTTAATATAGCTGGGGAACGGTTGACCCGTTCACAGAACATAGCCCTCGCCAAATGCAGGCTTGTGTCATCTGAATGTCCATTTTTTCTAACATTCAAGGAGATAACCATGTCCCAACCCATGCAACTTTCCCTCGAACAACAATTTAATATCCGCTCGTTTGAAACCCAGGTGCAGCAAATGAGCCGTGAGCAAGCTCAAGACTTTCTGGTTAAGCTCTACGAGCAAATGATCATGCGTGAAAATATGTACAAGGAGTTTCTCAAACATGAATGGGGTCTAGAACCCAGTTAAAAGTACGATCAGTGGTCCCTATATAGTGGGCGACCTCCTTCTCTTGCTTGGTTCCTGCACTGGAAAAGAGCTGGGGATGCTGGGGCGTCAACTAAGCGTAAGGCTTCGGTCGGAATGGAATAAGTTGTAAGTAATACGTCATCAAGCGTTGGATTGATTGGCTCGAAGACCTCATTCTCTGAAACACACAACGCCACACCAGTAAAAAGAGCTTGACTAAATCCTAAAATATATTGCTAAACTTACTCATATCTGCCCAGAATGAGAAAAAGCAAAACTTAATCATAGACATTCCCTAAGCGCTAAGCTTGAATCCGGAAGCAGCCCAACGCCAAGTCCAAGTCGCCCAGGAAAAGCTGAAGCCGATTAAAGCTGACTTAGAAGCGCTGGGTTTGCAAGTTAAGACAGAAGTCCGAGTCGGTAATCCTTATCTGGAAGTTTTAGATGCGGCGACAGTGTTTGACATCAGCGCGATCGCGGTTTCCTCTGAAACAATCGGCAGTATTATTGAATTGCCTATCCGTAGCTTTGCTGGGGAATTAATGCGGCGTAGTTGGCATCCCGTTCTCTTCTTTCCACCACCACCGAGTTAAATTGATTGGTCAGGGCGCTTCTGCTATACTAGCTTAGCAAAGCCCTGGCGTAGCTGTTGCGCTCGCTGCCTGAGTTCAGCAATCAACTCATCTTCTCCCAAGACAACACCACCTCTAGTAATTTGTTGATTCGCTTGAAGTTTGTGCGCCAGTTGATGGCAGAGCTGACATTTGCCTAAAATATCCATAATTGATGGGGAAAATTTCGCAAAAACGAATTCATCTTCTGAAGTAAACCCCTTTTTGTCAATTCGCTGCGATAAGTCTTCGTCAGGGTTTGAATGAGGTTTGAGCTTGTTGATAAATTGGGCAACAGCAACAACCTCTTTTTGGCGATTCAACAGGGGCCACGCCAGGATTGTATAAGTGCGGTAACCTGTTTTTTGATCGGTTTTCTTCGCTTGTTCTGAACGGGGATCGTCGTAGACATCAAAGGGAATATTGATCATGTTGGACGAGCGGGCGGCTAAACCAACAATTCCCTTGTTCATGGGGATATCAATGATTAAGGAACCCCCTTTTCCATCCTCAGCGATTAAAGAACCAACTTCCTTCTTGTGCTGATCGATCAAAAAGATACTGGCGCGATCGGCACTCAGCAAGTCTCCAGCTTTACGAGTGATACGACCTAACATTTCACAAAGAGTGCGTACCAAATCCTGTAACGCTTTATCGACCGTGTCTTTTTCGACGGAAAAATAAGAGTTAATTTGATTCTCACCCGAATTAAAGGCTACAGAAGATACAGCGGTGAGCGATGATTCTTGTCCCTGCAAGCCAGCCACTTCTCGCCAATCCAGTCCTAATAGCTGACAAATTTGCAGAAAATTTAGTTGATTAACGGGTTGACCTTTGAGAAAAAGATTATTAATTACAATAGGCAGCGACCGACCTAGCTGTTCAGCTAGCTCTTGCTCTTGTCCGTTACTCTTATATCTCCAAGCTTGTTCGACAGCTTGGATATATTTAGGGTGCACACTCAATGTTTTTGACATATAGGAGCAGCGGAAATCTAACGTAATCATACAATAACTTTTCCGGAACTCGCATCAGCCAATTGGCTGAAGATGAATACGTTATCTGTCTTAGTACACCTTTATCATTCGTCAGGGAACAGGGAACAGGCAACAGGGAACAGGCAACAGGGAACAGAAATTTTCTCCCTCATCTCCCCAGACGTAGCATGCTACGTCTCTACATGATCCCTCATCTTCCCAGACGTAGCATGCTACGTCTCTACATGCTCCCCCAGCTCTACCTACTTTTCCTTTGCCTCATCCGGGGACTTGGCATCAAAGTAAGCTTCCAACACCTGCTTAACCATCGGTGCAGCGACGGAACCGCCACCACCACCGGAATGTTCAGCAAAAGCGACCACGACAATCTCGGGTTTATCGAATGGCGCAAAGGCACCAAACCAGGCGTGAGGCTTTCCAGGTGGCGCTTCAGCCGTGCCACTCTTTCCAGCTATCGGCGGTAGATGAGGCACATTTAACACTTGTCCCGTACCACCATCAACCACCGCTCGTAATCCCTTACGTAGTGTCTCTATCGTTGAAGGCTTCATTTCCATTGACACCCGCCAATTGCTTAACCCCTCATCGTCCTTAAGTAAATGCGGTTTAACTCGATAGCCACCATTAGCCGGAGCAGCAAACATGACTGCCACTTGCAGGGGTGTTGCCTGAGTAAATCCTTGGCCAATGGACATATTCACGGTATCCCCAACCGTCCATTCCCAGTTAAAGCGCTTCCGCTTCCAGGCATCATCCGCAATCAAACCGGCAGCTTCTTCAGACAACTCAATTCCCGTAGGTTGACCAAATCCATAGTTCCTCGCCCATTCAATTAAAGTCGGTCCACCTACCCCTTTGCCAATTTGACCATGAAACGTATTACTACTCCACGCCATAGCTTGCTGGTATCCCAACGGACCAAAACCGGCACGGTTCCATTCGCCAAAGGCTGTACCCCCAACATTCAAGGTGGCAAAGGTGGGCAAAACGGTACCTGGTCCAAATTTCCCCGACTCCATACCCGCGGTTTGGGTCACTATCTTAAACGTACTCGCCGGGGGAAATCCGCGCATCGCCCGATTCACAAAGGGATTTCCTTTCCCTTGCAATTGCTTCCACATATCTGGGGTAATCCGGCTGGAGAAAATATTGGGATCGAATGTAGGGCGGCTAACCATGGCTAAAACCGCTCCATTTCTGGGATCAAGGGCGACAATCGCACCCTTTTGATTGCCCAATACGGCTTCGGCTGCCTTCTGGGTCTTTAAATCAAGGGTAATTTGCAGGTCTTTACCTGATTTTGCCTCTTTCTCACCCAGAATCCTCAGAACTTGACCTGCACCATCGACCTCCACTTGCTGACCGCCCCATTCTCCTCGCAGGGTTGGTTCAAAGGCTTCTTCAACCCCCATCTTCCCAGCCACATCGCCCATGCGATAACCTTCGGCGCGACGTTGTCTTAATTCTTTATCATTCAGTTCCCCGGTATATCCTAAAACGTGAGCACCTACATCCCCATTGGGATAGTCTCTGACGGCTTCGATATCCACCTCGATGCCATCTAATTGATGGCTATACTCCTGTAGAGCAGTAATTTGGGCTGGTGAAAGACCCCGTTCAATCCGGATCAGCGAGGGTGAATCAAAGCCAGCCCGTTCGACTCGTTTTTGAATCTCATCTTCGGGAATAGTTAACAGTTGGGACAAACGTTGGCGCGTTTGGGGCCATTCGGCTTTTTTCAGTGCCACGGGCCATAAGAACACTGAATGAGACAAGCGAGAGCTGGCCAGCACTTTGCCCTTACGGTCGAAAATATTGCCCCGCACTGGTTGCTTCGGCACCAGCCGAATCCGGTTATTTTCAGCCAGTTGTCGGTTACGTTCTCCCTGAACCAACTGTAAGTACGCCAGACGAGAACCCATTGCCCCGACTAGGAGCAAACTGACAATCAGCATGACAATCACTGATTGGTAATTGCGTCCAACGGTACGGGGTGTTGTTTGGCGACCTCCGGAATAGGGCTGAATCACGGTCATAGTAAACGGCTTCTCAACTCTGTTTAGTAGTTTGTACTCAGTCTATTGTTGATTGTGACGCTTTTTTCACAGAAGTGACTTATCTGTGCCAAACTAGGTCGTTAACCCAGTCGCATCAAGGTGAAATAATAGCGCATCCTTTCCTCGGTAGACAGATAAAATAGACCCAAGTATAAAAAAAAGGATTAACGAATTCACCTTGGATCAGGTTTCATTGGTTAAATCAGGGCGACTTGGCGCTAGTGAATGAATTATTATGTTTCAACCTTCCGTTAAAGACCAACGCGCTCCGGATACTACGGCTGAGCTTGATGTTGAACTCCGCAAGGTTTTCAAGGTTTTCAATGGCGAGACAGCGGTTCGGGGAATTGACTTGAAGATCCGACGGGGAGAATTTTTTAGCATTCTCGGTCCCTCAGGTTGCGGTAAAACGACTACCCTGCGCTTAGTGGCAGGATTTGAGTCTCCGTCTGCAGGTGAGATTTTGATTCAAGGGCAACCCATGAATCACGTACCTCCTCACCGCCGACCTGTCAATACAGTATTTCAAAGTTATGCTCTATTCAATCACCTGACGGTTGCGGAAAATGTCGCCTTCGGGTTGCGACTGAAAAAGCTCAAGGGGACAGACGTTGAGGAGCGAGTCAAACAAGCCCTCAAACAGGTGCAAATGGAAACTTATAGCAATCGATTTCCCGCTCAACTGTCTGGAGGACAACAACAACGGGTAGCATTAGCACGAGCCTTGGTGAATCGTCCTACTGTTCTATTGTTGGATGAACCCTTGGGGGCGTTAGATTTTAAGCTTCGCAAAGAAATGCAGGTGGAACTATCCAACTTGCATCAGGATTTGGGGTTAACGTTTATTATGGTGACCCACGACCAAGAAGAAGCCTTGAGCCTGTCTGATCGGATTGCCGTGATGGAGGCAGGGAAAATTGAACAGGTGGGCAACCCCACTGAAATCTACGAACGTCCCCGTACTCCCTTTGTGGCTGATTTTATCGGTGATACGAATCTGTTTAAGGGTCGCCTGCACGCTGCCGATGCCTCTACGCTACAAATTATCACGTCCAGCGGTTTGGAGATGGTTGTGCAATCCCCTGACGCCAAAGAATGGATAAGTAACTCGAAGGAAATGGTGGTTAGCGTGCGTCCGGAGAAAATTCGCTTGAGTCTTTCACCACCCAACTCAACCGTGAATTGCTTTGAAGGTCGTCTCAAACATGTTATGTATCTGGGAACTCACGTTCACTTGGTCGTGGAACTCTTAACCGGCGATCGCCTGACGGTTATGCTGCCGAATAATGCTATGAACAAGCTACCCGAACCCCAGACCTCAGTGTACGCCCGTTGGGCAACGACCGATTGTATCGCGTTAGAGGAGTAATCACTATGGCACAATCAGGAGTCAGGTTGTTTTTAGCTGAATTGGAGTCGCACTGTAACTCGAGTGCGATCGCGACTTTCCTCAATAGTGATGGGGAGTCGTTTGCCATTGACCTGAATCGTCAGGGACATAAGGTAACTTATGGAACGGATTTGGATATCAAGGAATTCTTTGTCGCCAAACTTTTGGGGGGGTGTCAACCTCATGGTTCGTTGATCCTGCGTTCGTTTACGCCTGATATTGACGAATTTACCCAATTACCCATCAAAGAATTACGCGGCTATGTCCTACAAGGGACGGGGAATGATCTGGAATTTGAGAAACTTCCCCCCAAGGTCATGTTTGCCTGTCACAACACCGATGCCCAAACTGGGGAACCTTTACCCCTAGAACAATCTGTCCGCTATTGCTAAAGTTGTGGTTCGTCCTTTGTCATGCGTCATTCGTCCTTCGTTAGGGAACAGGGAATTCTTAGTTGTCCTTGGTTGTTGACCATTCAATAACCCCAACTTACTTCGTTGAAGTTGGGGATTGTCGGACAAACGGCAAATGACTATTAATGACTGGTTGCTAATAGCGTTAAAGCAATGACCAATGACTAATGACCAATGACCAATGACCAATGACTAATGACTAATGACTAATGACTAATGACCAATGACCAATGACCAATGACCAATGACTAATGACTAATGACCAATGACCAATGACTAATCAGCCAAGATCCCGAAAACGACCAAACCGCCGTCAGTTTTTACAAGCGGCGGCTTCAACCTTACCCTGGCTAGCACTGTCAGGGTGTGGCTGGAGACTGGCGAATGTGCGTCCGGCGGCGGGGAGTCAAGATGATGCCAATCTGTTATACATTTACACTTGGGCTGGCTATACTGACCAAGATTTGTTAGACCGCTTTGAGGAAGAAACCGGAATCAGAGCGATCGCGGATGTCTATGATTCTAATGAAGCAATGTTGGCTCGACTACAAGCAGGTGGTGGGGGCGCTTATAGCATCATTTATCCTTCGGAGTACATGGTGCAAAAGATGATCACGATGGGGATGTTGCTAGAACTCGACCAACCCCGCATCGAGGGTATGTATCGGTTGTTTCCCCGGTTTCAGCAAGCCAACTATGATCCGGGAAATAGCCACTCCGTTCCTGTCAGTTGGGGAACTACAGGCTTGATTTACAATACCCAGCAAGTCCAACCTTCGCCAGAGGATTGGGATTATCTGTGGGTGTATCAACAGCAGTTGGCAAAACGGATGACTTTGGTCAATGATGTGCGAGAAGTTATGGGTGCGGCGTTGAAAAAGTTGGGATATTCTTACAATTCCACCAACGTGGAACATATTCAAGCGGCCTATCAAGCCCTGATCGACTTAAAACCGGCGATCGCGTCTTTTACATCCGATGCTTGGCGTCCCCAGATTCTCAGTGGTGATTTAAAGATTGCCATGTGTTATTCGTCCGATGCCACGGAAATCATGCCAGAAAATGAAGATTTACGCTATGTGCTTCCTGAAAGTGGTTCCTCTCTCTGGATTGATACCCTAGCCATTCCCAAAACCGCTCCCAATGTCGAGGGCGCTTATGCTTGGATTAATTTTATGTTGCAGCCAGATGTCGCCGCACGCATCGTGGAACGCCTCAGTTTTGCGACGCCCAATAAAGCTGCTTATAATCTCTTACCGCCTGACCTGAAAAATGATACCAGTCTATTTCCCCCAGAAGAAGCCCTGGAACGGTGCGAAAATTTGGAACCGTTAGGAGAAGTTGAAGCCGTCTATGACCGCTATTGGACGAAATTGACCAGCTCTTAAATGCTGGCTATGTGAATAATTCATAATTAATACTTATACCGTGTCTACCGACAAAAAAGTTTCCCCCACCTCCTTACCCAATCCCGCAGCCACAGATCATATGGCTGAACCCTCATTTATTGAAGAACCCACCCGTTCTCGACGCCAGTGGTTAGAACCATTGGCGTTATTAGGACCGGCTGGACTGTGGCTGTTTTTATTGTTGGTTTTACCCACTCTGATCATCTTTGAGTTGAGCTTGGTTCCTGATATTAAACCGGGGGATATTGTTGACCCGTCGGGACTGGATAACTATCTGCGCGTCTTTGAACCAATCAATCTTCAGGTGATGGGGCGATCCGTGTTTTTTGCAGTAGGTACGATGGCGATTTGTCTGGTGTTGGGGTTTCCGGTAGCCTACTGGATTGCTCAGATGGCACCGAAGCGCTGGCAGAATTTACTCCTGTTAGGGTTTATCCTACCCAATTTTACCTCCTCCCTGTTGCGCTCTTATGCCTGGATTACGATTCTGCGACCCACCGGGGTACTCAATAGCATCTTAACCTCGATTGGTTTACCCGCGTTGGAGCTCTTAAATACCAGTTCGGCGGTATTAATTGGTATGGCGTATAGTTATTTACCGTACATGGTATTGATTCTCTATGCGTCCTTAGAGAAATTAGATCGGCGTTTATTGGAAGCGGCGGCGGATTTGGGTGCTAATCCGGTGCAAACGTTTTGGAAGGTAACTATACCCCAAACCTTTTCCGGTATTGCGGCGGGTTCGATTCTGGTGTTTATTACCGCTTTGGGGGATTTCGTTGATCCGGAGTTGTTAGGGGGGGCTTCCAGCATGACGGTATCTCGTCTCATTTACAACCAGTTTCTGGGCGCAACCCAAAACTGGGGATTTGGTTCAGCGCTGAGTATGGTGTTAATTTTTGCCGTGAGTATTGCGATCGCGCTTTTAATTAAGTATGGGGATATGGAACCGCAGCGCTAGTTCGTTCTTGGTTGACTGGTATCTCAGATCAATCCCGGATTACAACTATTTGTAACAACTCCTAAACTTTGGTAAATACTGTTTGGCAGCCAGAGAGAACCATGTTACTTTAAATATGGAGATCGTCCTCCAGAGGCAATAACTGGAGAAAAACCCACGAAGAGTCAGAGGTGATGACGATCATCCCCAATCTTTGGCTCTGCCACAGAAGTAACCAACCTAGCGTAGCCTTAAGGGGTTAGATTCGGTGAAAACCGAAACCCAACTCAAGTCCAGAAAGACACATTTCATTTATGCGGGTCAATAAGCGGTGAACCTGTGGAATTTGTAAACATTAGTAAGCTCAGATTAAAACCTGAAAAATTAACGGCTTGAAAAGTCCTAATAGAACGATCACTTGGGTCTAATCTCTTTGGTTAGACCCATTTGATTATGATTGACTGATCATGATTAGAGACATTCCGGTGGAACCTCTGTCAATTGTCGGGGCGGGTTTAGCCGTTTAATTTGGTTATCTACCGATAACCTCTCAACAAAACCCGCCCTGTGTCATAAACAAGAGATATACGTTTACCGAACACTAATCGGTTTAGTCGGTTGATTCAAACCCCGTTCTGCCAGCATCGTATTTTCCAGAACTGTAAGCGCTTGCTTGTATTGGGGATCTTCGATTGTGGCACGTAACATCGGTTGTGTAACCAAACGCCGCTGTTGGGCGCGAGTTAAATCAATTTTCACATCAGGGCTAATTCCTTTATGATTAATATCAATCCCACTGGGAGGATAGTAGCGGGAAATCGTAACCGCTAAACCTGAACCATCAGATAAGGAATGAACAGACTGCACGACAGCTTTACCAAACGTCGTCGAACCGACAACCCTCGCCCGTTTATTATCCTTCAGCGCACCCGCTAGAATTTCACTGGCGCTAGCTGAATTGCCATCAACTAAAACAACCAAAGGAAGCTGAGTTAGTGCGGTTTGGTTGGCAGAAAACTTTTGTTCTCCACCTTTGCGATCAATAGTGTGGACAATCTCACCCTCATCCAGCCACATCCGGGCAATTTCAATACTGGCGTACAATAATCCACCAGGATTGCCACGCAAATCTAAAACATAACCATTCACATCTTGGCTATCCAGATTGCGAATTGCCCGTTGCATTTGTTCAGGTGCGTGGGAATTAAATTCATCAATGCTGATATAACCCACCCGCATTTGACCTTCCTGCTTGAGGGTATAGTGTACAGACGGTAGCTCAATCTGAGTGCGGGTTAGGGTAACATCAAAGTGATTTTGCCCTTGACGAGATATTTTCAGAGTGACGGATGAGCCAACTTCGCCGCGAATTAACGCCGAGGCTTCTTCCGCACTCATCCCTTGAGTGGATTTGCCATCAATGGCGATAATTTTGTCTCCAGATTTAAGTTCGGCTTTGAATGCTGGTGAATTTTCAATCGGCTCAATAATAACCAGCTTCTGGGTTTTCTCATCAACGCCCATGCGAATCCCTACCCCAGACAGTTCACCCGATGTTTGATCCGTTAAGGCTTTGAATTGTTCGGGTTCTAAAAAGCGAGTATAGGGATCACCGATGGGTTCTAGGGCGTCGCGAATGGCTTTGTAGGCTTGTTCAGAAGACGTATAATTGCGGTTGAGTAGCTGTTGGCGGGTCGCTTGCCAATCCACTTGATTGAACGAGGGATCAACGTATTCCTGATTAACAAGTTGCCAAACTTCATCAACAACCGTCTTGGGACTATCCTGAAGCGCCGCAAAGACGGAGCGATTGCTGCCAATTGGGGCTAACCATGATAATGTGGCTGTTGTAGCGATCGCACCAGTTAAGAGGATGCTTTTGAGCCAAGGGAAGGTTTTAGAATATTGATTCATGGGAAATACGTCGAACAGACTATGGGTTGGTTTAAAGCGGACAGTCAAAGCGTACCCAGTCGTTGGCTGCAATAATTACCATTCCGTTACATAAGACTTACCCAAAGTTATCTACAGGCGGACATCTTTGGAACTTACTTCCTGTTTCATCCTGGTGGTGACCCTGAGCGAAGCCGAAGGGTCAACCAGTTCACAGGCTAACACCACCTAACTGGCGGAACTATCTCTTTGACCTACCTAACTGTGGTTTTTGGCTAGATAGGTATACCAATAAAGTATACATACTCCCGGTGGTAACCTTGATCAAGATAAGTCTCTCCCCAGTTTTGGGTAATAATGGGTAGAGATGTCCAAGGACTTAGTTCAAGTTACTCACCCTGAGTAGGGATAGCATAGTTCTGGCGGCATCAAATCCGTCTATTGCTACTATACTCAACTTATCTGGTTAATTTCCAGAAATTTTGTGCCAGTTTACCTATTGTCCTGTTGATGAAGACAATCTCTTCGCCTCGGACAATAAGAGTGCATCAAGTGGTAAGCCTCAGTGAGACGATTGATAACACGCCATTGGCTACGGGTTGCGCGTTGGCTACTGTCTAAGCAACGACTACGCTGGTTAGGCTTAGGGCTATTGAGCCTAGTCGTTATTCTTAGTATAGGGTTACTTGCCAATATCTTCAGATTGTCGGCAGGAGCCTCTGCACCTGTAGATACGTTCTTTGTTTTGGGGGGAAGTATTCGCCGGGAGGTTTATGTGGCTCAGTTAGTGAAGCAACATCCCCAAACTCCCGTTTTGATTTCTCAAGGCTCTAAGGAACCCTGTATTTTGCTCATATTCCAAAAGTATAACGCGCCGATGGGTCAGGTTTGGTTAGAAAAATGTGCCGATTCCACGTTTGGTAATTTCTACTTCGGGATTCCGATTTTACGGCAGTGGGGGGTACGTCATGTTCAGTTAATTACCTCTCCCACCCATTTACCACGAGCCGGGTGGATGGCACAAATTCTGTTGGGAGCAAATGGGATTTGGGTGGATGTGGATACGGTGCAGGAACGGGGAATTCCGGGGAATCAGGAATCCTGGTGGAAGACGGGACTAGATGTGACGCGCAGTCTAGTTTGGGCGCTATTGAGTCAGGGAATTCAGCCCCACTGTTCCGAGGTTACGCCACTGACTGAGGTTGATTTAGACGCTTGGCAAAAGTCAGGTTTTGATTGTGAGTATCAAGGGTGGTTGAAACTGGATTATTGATTAGCGAAGCGCTGATGTCTAAAAAATAGCTGGCTATCACCGTAGTAGGATGCCACGAATTCCGAGGTGGTTTCCAGATGTCCAATAAGTTGGGCATTTTGGCGATAACTTGGCTCGTCTATGATGTCAGCTTTCTGGTCAGCGTTTTCGTCTCCTACGTTTTTGGGAACAACGGCATATAGGGAAAATAAACGGGTTCCAGTGGGAATCGTGGCTAGATCATCTCTGAAATCATGGGGCGGCTGTTCAGGAAATTGAATAGTGGGATTGGGAACCAGAAAAAGGCGATAGGGATAAAAGGGATCAGGTTCTGGATGACCCGTTTGGTCGATTTTGGCAAAGCCTTGCAAATAGAGTTTGCGGGGAAATTTGCTGACGCGGCGGAAGATTAAATTGATTAATTTCGGACCTAAATTATTTTCTGCGGGAACGATATTAGACAATTCATTGGCAAGGAAATTATAGTTATTGCCTTGACCCGTGAGGGAAACCAACGCCGAGACATTTTCCGAGGGTTTGCCGTCCACTAAAAGCTTGAGGGCTAACCCTGGGGCAAATCCGCGATCGCTGGGATCACCGGTGAGGGATAATCGTAGAAGACCGGAGTCAGCACCTTTAAATAAACCAGTAAATGGAGTATCCGGGGTGGGGATTAACTTAACCTTAGCTACACTGGCGTGGGCGTGAATGGCTTTGTTCCATTTGCGGGGTACTTCATCAGATAAGCGATCCATTTTGATGCTTAAAAAGGTAAAGAATAAACCAATAACGTCAATTTTTTCGAGCGGGGGTAGGTTATTGTATTGGGATACTAAAATTCTCTGCTGCCAAAGAAAGTCCTGTTTTTTTGCAGCCGTCCAGGATTCATAGTCGCTAGGTAGCGGTTCTAGATTGTGGGCATTATGCCAGAATTTTTGTAGGTGTTTCATGGGCTTCCTTTGGCTTCCCCTTTTGAAGGGGGACGGGAGGGGGATCTATAAGGGGAAACGAGGGGGGTTGGGGGACGGAAGGCGGATATATAGGGGGAATGGAAGCGAGATCGAACAAGGGAAGAGGGAGATCTGATCGGGGGTGTCGCAACGCTTGGTGAGTTACTATTCCCTGTTCCCTGTTTCCTATTCTCTAATCCCAACAATTAATATCCGGAAACACCGACTTTACGCCAGGGGGCAAAGGCATTTTCCACGCCAAATAAAGCGGGGCTGACGGTGGGGTAATGGCGGCGCAAGACACTTAACATACTGTTGTTGTCAATCCAATCTAAACCCCATTGAGTGTAGACTTCGGCGGTGTAGTCTCTGGTGAAAAATCGATCGCTCTTGAGTCGTCGGGATGCCATTAGGATAAAGATACGGAAGGCTGTGTCACTAAAGCCAAATCCGGCGGGTGGGTTTTCGGCAAACATCCCCACCATTAAATCAACGCTGTCGATGTTGTTGTTGTAAACGTCCCGGAGTTCTTTTGCCCATTGCGGGTTTTCGGTGATGTCTTCAAAGGTTTTGACCCGTTCACGACCAATGAGTTCACGGAATTGATTATAACGGGGAACGCCGCGTTCGCGATCGCGTAATATATCGACAGCAGCCAAATCAAAGACTTCGCCGTTATCCCGGACTAATTGCTGTAGGAAACGCGGATAGTTATGTAAGGTAATCGCCCCAGGATGAGTAATACCAAAGGAGTAGAATAAATCGGGCATCCCTACTTTATCAACTAAATTACGACTGCGATTTCCTGATACTTCAAATAGATTTTCTGTAAATCGCAATTCCCCATTGTCGAGAGAGTAAAATTCAAACTCATCTGGCATTAATGGATGCATCCGATAGACGGAGACAAATTCTTCGGTGAGATAGTAGGGGGCAGTGTGGTGATCTATCGCTGAGCCGACAATCCCACTCAGGAGTTCCCCCTCTCCAATGCGCCCAAATAAGCGTTTGACATGTGGTCCTAATAATCCCCACCAGTTAGCGTTCATCGCAATTTCTAAAGCTGGATGTCCTAGGATTGCAGGCGTCCATTCAACGGTGTGGATTTTGGCGAGTAAGGCGGCGTTAATCAGTCGGGCGTGGTTGAACAGATCATCGTCTGTCCAGTCGGGATATTCGTTTTTGAGATGATCGCAAATCGTATTGTGTTCTTTGACAAATAGAGTATGTAACATACTCAATCCCACCCACCAGTTCTCATCAAAACCAACGAGATCGACGCCATTTTCAGGGTTAATGGGTAATAAGTTATCGTCACCGATAATTAGCTTGCCATCGACATGAGTCCGCAGCTTATCAATGGTATCCTGATCACTGCCATAAATTTGTGACGCATCCCACCAATGAGTGACTCGGTTCAGAAAGGTGGGGGGATTTTGGCTATCTCCGTCGGGGCGGGTTGAGTCGGGTAACGTTGCGCCTACTTCTAGCGGTCGATATTCTTGGGGCCAGGGATCATCTGCTTCTAGAGGAATCTCAAATTTCTGGTCGAATGTACCTCCATGGGCAAACCAGTCATGGGTTTGAAATTGAATCCAAGATGCGGCGTGTAGATTTAAGGTGCTAGCGGGTACAAATTCATCCCGCGTCAGTAATTTGCGGCTAATTGTACGCGGGTTGGGTTCGAGTAAATTCTTTTGGTCAGGATAAGTGTATTGCAGGGGAACATTGCGTCCAAAACGAGAACCCGCCCGTCCCATTTCTGGCTGTTCCAGGTCATTAAAACTCCCGTCGGCTGTGCGAATCTTGACAGGGGCACCATCTGGACTAGGTGGTGGTTGTGTCCCCTCACCTTGGGTCGGTAATTTTGCGGTATCATGTAGATTTTCTTCCCGCAGCCGGTTCCGGAACTGGAATAACTTGACTAATGCCAAGGGAACGGGGAATTGATGCCAAGGTTTTTGCTGACCTCGACCTGATTGGGATGATTTAGCCATCGTATTAATTCCTTTTATTTGGATACAATATTTAACAATTATTTCAAACCGCGATCGGGACTAAAATCAATAATCTTCATAGTAAATCTCTATCTTATTTCCGACAAGCCCTTTCAGCCAATTTCCTGAATTAATCTCAACTCTCCCCAATTTATACCAATTTTTGTTCAATCCTAGAACGTTGGGGCAACCGGGGCAGTCATGGATTGCTAGTCTTAATGATTCGGGAAAACTAATGGAACTGAAAACCTTGCCAAGTAAGCATTCCTTGTCCATACTGACTTATCTTATGGTGCTAACACACCTCAGCCCATTCGCCACAAAATCTGGATAATTTTAACAAAACTTAAAATACCTACCCATTCTTTTCAGGATTTGCCATAATCAAAAAATTAGAATATTCTGTATTTTTGTCGCCATCTGACAAAAAGGCATAGCTACGAATCAAGTCCGGAAATGCCAACATAAGTAGGTTGGTGGAAATAAACTCAACCTTATGAAGTTATGTTAACAAGCCTCAAGCTATTACAAATGACAAATGACAAATGACAAATGACAAATGACGAATGACGAATGACAAATGACATGATAAATGACAACGATATCATTTTTCAACCGCTAACATTCCGAAACCTCACCGTCAGTAATCGCATCTTTCGCTCAAATATTTCCGGCAGATTCGATAACTATGACGGTTCCGGAAACCAAGTCCGAATCAATTGGGAACAGAAGTTTGCCCAGGGAGGCGTCGGCGCAATTATTTCATCGTTTACGCCAGTACAAATTCGCGGACGAATCCTGCCAAACTACGCCACGATTGACCGAGATGACCGTATTCCATTCTGGCGTAAACTTGGTGAGGTGGTGCATGAATACGACTGTAAATTTATCATGCAACTGAGCCATTCTGGGCGTCAGCAGGATGTGAGTGGCGTGGAAAACCTTAATTTAAAAGCCCTCAGTTCAACCAGTATCACAGAATCGTTTCATGGTTTTGAATGCCAAGCCATGACCAAGGCTGAGATTAAAGAAACAGTTCAGGCGTTTGCGGCGGGGGCGAGACGGGCGAGAGAGGCGGGACTGGATGGCGTGGAACTGCATAGTGCTAATGGTTATTTAATTACCCAATTTCTCAGTTCTGGGATTAATGACCGCAACGATGAATATGGGGGATCATTAGAAAATCGCGCTCGCTTTTTGTTGGAGATTATTAAAGCCATTCGTCAGGAAGTGGGTGATGATTTTCACCTCCAAGCTAAGATTAGTGCGGTGGAGTATAATGATGCCGTGATTCCGTGGGAAAAGCCAGGGAATACGCTAGAGGATTCGATTCAAGTCTGTCAGTGGATGGAAGCGGCTGGAGTTGATGCAATTCATGTTTCTACGGGGAGTATATTTCCTCATCCCTTGAACCCTCCTGGTGAATTTCCCCGCATCGAGGCGATGCGCTGGTATGATTTGATGTTATCCAGTGGGATTCATACCTTTCGCAACTATTTATTATTTCGGTTTCCCCTGTTCTATCCAATTTTCTTATTCTTATGGAATCGGGTTCAGAAACAGACCCAAGACCAACCAATTCAGGGATTAGAGGTAAAGGCGCAAGCTTTGAACGAGTCGTTCCAGAAGTTTGTGAGTTCTGAACAGATGCAGGAACTTCTACAAAAGTATCAGGGGGTTAGCCTTAATCACGCGGCTGAGATTAAAAAGCAGGTGAATATTCCAGTTATTTGTACGGGAGGGTTTCAACAGGCGTCCTATATTCGTCGGGCAATTCAGGAGGGATTCTGTGATGCGGTTAGTATTGCCCGTCCCTTGGTGGCGAATAATGACCTAGTGCATCAGTTTAAGGCAGGAAAAGACTTGCCTGAACGCCCTTGTACTTACTGCAACAAATGTTTGCTTAATGCCTTAGAAAATCCCCTGGGTTGTTATGAGTTAAGTCGCTATAATAATTCCGATGAAATGATTGCAGAAATTATGACTGTGTTTGACCATGCACCGTTTCGGTGACGGGACTATGTGAGAGGCGTGGGCGGGTTTAGTAACATTAGGATGACAACAAAGAATAATAAGGAAAACTAACTGCCTCTACTGGCGTGACCCAACTAAAATGGTGCAAGAGATTGGCTTCGTAGTGAGGGCTTCAGCCCTCTTTAGCTGACATTAAGGTTTAAATGCAGAATAGATTAAATCACCAATCACTAATTCTTAATTATGGAAGAATCAACGCCATTAAAGTCAACGGGAAAGACTTTTAAGAAACTATTGATTGTGATTGCGGGAATTATACTCGCTACAATTATTGGTTTAATTTCTCCCCTAGTCTTAAATAATCCTGTCGATTATGCTGATATTAATAATCACTTTAAATATGGGTCAATTGGTAGTGAACCGGAAAATGGAGTACCTTACTGGATTTGGAAAGTTCTACCCGCCGTATTTCCTGACAAATTACCCGGTGAAGGGTATCAGTCCTTAGGTTTTCTTTACGAACCCGGGAAAGACCGCCCCATTGGATTTTCTCAGCGTCGCGTCTTGATTGACCGTGTTGGCTTAAATTGTGCGATTTGCCATGTGGGTTCGCTGCGGGAAACCCCTGAAAGTGAACCTCAAATTATCCCCACCATGCCCTCAAATACAGTGAATCTACAAGGGTATATTCAGTTTCTGGGCAAAACGGCTTTGGATGAACGATTCACTCCTAACCGAATCTTAGCCGAAATTGATGCCCAAGGGGGAAAGTTTAACCCGATTCAGACGCTGATTTATCGTTATCTGGTTATTCCCCAAACGAGAGATGCGTTGATTACCCAAGCAAGTCAACTGGCTTTTTTAAATGAACAACCGGATTGGGGTCCAGGACGGGTGGATACTTTTAATCCCTATAAATCGATTCAATTTAGCTTTCCGATGGATGAGTTAGAAGAAGATGAAAAAATTGGCACGGCGGATTTACCCTCTATCTGGAATCAAAAACCCCGTGAAGGATTGCAACTGCATTGGGATGGGGATAATACGTCAGTTCACGAACGTAATTTAAGTGCGGCGTTGGGTGCAGGAGTGACACCCGTTACAGCGGATTTGGAACGGATTAAACGGATTGAAGATTGGTTGTGGGAACTTCCATCACCAGCTTATCCATACGCGATTAATCGGGAATTAGCAGCTAAGGGTCAGCCAATTTATCAAAATAATTGTGCCAGTTGTCACGCCTTTGGCGGGGCGAAGGTTGGTACAGTGACGCCGATTGGGGAAATTGGGACTGACCCGCATCGGTTAGATTCTTATACCTACGAGTTACTGTCTAATCAAAATACCCTGTTTGTGGGAACGCCGGAACGGTTCAAGAACTTCCGTAAGACTGATGGTTATGCCAATATGCCATTAGATGGAATCTGGTTGCGATCGCCTTATTTGCACAATGGGTCTGTACCGACGCTACGAGACTTGTTAGAGGCTCCAGACAACCGTCCTCAAGTATTCTATCGCGGGTATGATGTGTTTGATCAAGAGCATGTCGGTTTTGTCTCAACCATTGCCCAGGAGAAGGGGAAGCCGTATTTTAAGTTTGACACGACTGTACCTGGCAATAGTAACAGGGGTCATCTGTATGGTACTAACCTTTCGTCGGAGGATAAAGCCGCGTTGGTTGAGTATCTGAAAACACTTTAGAATCAGGAGTAAACATCATGAATCCTTATGCAAAATGGTTTAGTCGCATGGTCTGGTTAGGCATTGTGGTGAATATGTTTTTTGTGATTCCCCTCTGCTTTTTTCCAGAGGTTCTGCTTTCGCTATTAAAGATGCAAATACCCGTGCCAATTATCTGGGTACGGGCGGCTGGACTCTTACTACTGGAACTAAGTATTTTATATATTCCGGGGGCAATTGATCCCTATCGCTACAAAGCAACGGCTTGGATGTCAGTGGTGGTCACACGCGGCGCGGGCGCTACCTTCTTCCTGAGTGCTGTTTTGTTCTTTGGGCAAGCGTTAGGATTTCTGACAATTGCTTTAGTTGATGTATTTTTCGTGATTGTCCAAGGAACTCTGTTATTCTTGGCGATGAAGACTGAGCAACCTGGGATGTCAGAAACCGCCCAGGAGTTTCCCTAAATTGGACATTTTTGCAGAAGTTAAATGGTTAGGGGCGACCCGCTTGTATTTCTTAATAATTGGAGTTTACTTAATTATAGCTGTCGCCATAAAGGTTAGGGCATTTAAGGCGGAAACAAACCTGCATCAATAATAAATTGTCGGCTCTATGCCTTAACGCCTGCTGCATTTTGCTATAGATAGGGTCGCTTTCTACTCTCTCAATTTGCCCAACTGGGATGCTTCCCCATACAGGTTTTTGATTAAACAGAATCGGGCTTAATTTAAGTCAACAAATAAAGGAACAATTTTGTGGAAAGTACACCATCAAAAATCGGACGAACCATTACCGCGATCGCAATCATTCTAATATTGCTAATTGGTAGTGTCGGATATCTGGCGTGGTATAATCTTTTTCGCGAAGTCGATACCTATTACGAATCAGTCGAAGATCATTTTAAATACGGATCAATTGGCAGTGAAAATGCTGAAGGTGTTCCCTATTGGATTTGGCTGGTATTACCTCGAGTTTTTGCCGATAAACTCCCCAAACCCGGTGGCTATACCTCTCTCGGCATTACTTGGGAAGAAGGACAAGAATTACCCGTTGGCTTTTCTAAAAAAATTATCGGCTTTCCCCGCCAAGGGATAACCTGTGCGCTTTGTCATAGTGCCACCTATCGCCAAACTCCCAAAGATAAACCAACGATTGTTCCCGGTGGACCCTCAAATAAATTTAATCTGCAAGGGTATATTCGCTTTCTCGGTGACTGTGCTACTGATACCCGATTTAATGCCGACTATATCTTAGATGAAATTAGCTATAATTATGACCTGTCTTTGTTTGATAAGCTACTTTATCGGTTTATTATTATTCCCCGCACCCGGAAAGAGTTATTAGAACTTAAAGAAACCTTTGCCTGGATGGAAGCAAGACCTGACCAAGGACCCGGACGCATTGCCCCCTTTAATCCGGTGAAGTTTCGAGTTTTGGGGTTGCCTGTCGATGATACCATTGGCAATTCCGATATGATGTCGATTTGGAATCAAAATCAACATGAAGGATTTGCCTTACATTGGGATGGGTTAGAAACATCACTCACAGAAACCGTGAACACTGGGGCGATTGGTGATGGGGCGACGAAGGAGTCAATTAATATTCAGGGATTAAAGCGGGTGGAAGATTATATTCGTCAATTACCGCCGCCGAAATATCCGTACAACGTTGACCAAGGTTTAGCCGCAAAAGGGAGTCAAATTTTTGAGAGTAACTGCGCCTCTTGTCATGCATTTGGTGGCGAACGAACTGGAACCGTTATTCCTATTGATGAGATTGGCACAGACCGCTATCGTTTAGATATGTGGACGCAAGAGGCGGCTGATGCGTATAATGAGTTTGCTGAGGGGTATGATTGGGATTTTGATCAGCTTCGCAAAACGAATGGATATGTGGCGGTAGCTTTGGATGGGTTGTGGTTAAGAGCGCCCTATTTGCATAATGGTTCTGTCCCCTATTTAACGGATTTATTGGAGATGCCGGAGCAGCGGACGATGGTGTTTTACAGAGGATATGATCTGTATAATCCGGAAAAAGTGGGCTTTGTTGCTGAAGGCGTAGCGGCGGAGAAAGAGGGATTTAAATATGATACAAGGGTGACGGCAAATAGTAATCAAGGTCATGTTTATGGCACTGAGTTGGCGGCTGAGGATAAGTTGGCGTTGATTGAGTATTTGAAGACGCTTTAATGTTGTCCTATGTCTTTTGTCAACACATCCCCTAAAAAATGGTAAGATTTTGGCGTAAGGGTAAAGCCGATAAACCTGCACTCCTGTACCCTTTATTTATGACTGACTCTAATAAGACACAACTAACGCTGCAAAAAATCCTGGATAGCCTGGATCATTTAAGGATGGATGAACTGCGAACGCTGCAAAAGGCGACAAATGAACGAATTCAACGCCGTGTTGATGCTTTGGGTAAGCCACTATTGAGTGACTTGGTGGCAGGATTGGAATGGACTGAAGAGTATAAAGAGAATCCACCTATCTCAGATGCCCGACTCCAGGAAATCAAAGATGGGGCGAGACCAACGGATATTGAATTAGAGTATATTGCTGAAGGGTTGGAAATGGATACTGAGGAACTTTTGCAGATGCTGCGTTTTCGCCAAATTTGAAAGCCATAAATGTTGAACCATTGATGACAAGCGATTAATCTCACCAAGCCGGGAACTAAAGTTCCGGCTAAATGCTCAAACCCGTTAAAACGGGTTCGTGTTTTGTCCGGTCAAGTTTTGTTCGAGCAAGCA
>NZ_JBKHHI010000001.1:0-85525 GCF_046539235.1 Coleofasciculus sp. | reverse complement strand
AGCGTCAAGTCGTCTGGGAAGATCGACGTCTCATGCCCGATAACTAAATAGGGGCGGCTGAATAAGTTTTGTGGTGGGGAGAGGGAACAGGGAACGGGGAACAGGGAACGGGGAACAGGGAACAGTTTCAACCAGAATCGCTGATAGCGGTAAATCGGCGGTGATAAGTGAACAGGGAATAGGGAACAGTTTCAACCCCCTGTTGAGGTTTGAATTCATGCGCTTAAGGGATCAAGCAACTCACCCATCCAGGCTTCAACTTTCTGGCGCAGACGACCCGAGTTTCCTGACACAGGGAGTTGAGAGAGGGCACGTTGATAGTCAGCGATCGCGCAGTTCCAGTCTCCCCGGAGATGATAGGTACGACCTCGTTCGGCATAGATGTGGTTTTGTAGGCATCCCAGGATTAAAGCCAAGTCCAGGTTTTCGATGGCGAGGTCATAAAGTCCTAGTTCCCGAAACGTGATGGCTTGGTTAATCCAAGTGCGAACATTACGCGGATTGAGATCCAATGCTTTTTCGTAATCGGCGAGTGCTTTGGCTAATTGTCCCGTAGCAGCATAGTAATTGCCGCGATTATTGTAAGCGCTGTCCAATTCGGGATTGAGTTGTAAGGCTCGGTTGTAATCGTTTAAAGCTTTTTGACGCTGACCCATTTGGAAGTAAATCAATCCTCGGTTGTTATAGTCAATGGCGTGGGTAGGATGATGTTTAATTGCCTGACTCAAAAGCGCGATCGCACTCCTGTACTCTCCCTGTTTGGCTTTGCGTTGAGCTGAGGTGCGTAAATTTTTAATCGAAAGGTGGTCAGGGGTTCGAGGGGTTAGTGTAATCCTGGGTAAAGGCTGGGGTTTCCGGCGGGACATGGGAATCCATTGTCTATTCTCTTCATCGCCTTTGATAAATACATGAGCGTTCATAATCGTTCTCCAACAACACCTGCGGTCTATCTACAATCAACCTTAAGTCTGGCTGCACCCCGCGAGTTGGTGTCGGTGTGTCACTTCCTGAGGCGTCTTTACTCCTCTTCATAATCACCAGCCAACCCAACGTATTGATGTTCTATGAGAAATCTACAGCACAGCTTAGCTGCTTTCCTGAAATCTTAATGAATGAAGCTGAGTCATTCCCTCTATCCTGGGTGTTGTTCACCCCGCTAGCTGTGTGAACCTACAAAAATTGGCACAATCGCAATCAGCACTCAAACCTTTATTGCCATCTGGCGATGCTCCGTCCCCCAACCTTACAGGGCTAACGGTAACCTGCCAGAAATCTGCAACGTTTCTTTACATTCCCCAGCAAGTGATTGCCCAGTCTAACTCACAAATAAAGAATATCCAGTCTAGAAGGTGGTAAAATGCAACCCAAGTAACTGATTGGTTTGGGTTGGGAATAGTTAAGGACACTGAAAATATGGCAACCACAACAGCATTACAGAATGCTCCTGACGTTAGTGCAGATAACTATTTAGTGGTAGGGTTAGCCACCTGCTTCTTGAAACAAGAGGGTGAAGTTGAGGAGGTGAAAATCCTGGAACCGATTCCCTCGGCGGCTCTGGAGGCAGTTCTCAAAGGGATTCCGACCTCCTATTCCATGGCGCGTGGCACCACACTGGGCGAGGTGATCAGTGGTGACACCCCAGAAAAACCGCCGGAATTTCCCGCAGAGGCTCATTTTTGCGATGATTTTATTGCCCGCGCGATCGCAGCAGCTCGCACGTACAAAACTCGTCCGGAGGCACAAGTCCACATTCCCCCCGGTACAATGCGCGATGATTTCAATTACTCCATCGAACGCAAGCGGGTGCTGAATCAGATACGAGTTGTGCGTAAGGAAGACGACGTTAAACAGCACGAATACACTCACAAAGTTCTTTAACCCAAACGACGATGCTAAAACTTTATGGTGGCTCCCGCAGTCGGGCGTCAATTGTCCAGTGGTATTTAGAAGAATTGGGCATTCCCTACGACTATGTACTGTTGGACATGGAAGCTGGAGAACATCGCCAGCCGGATTATCTGGCGATTAATCCCATGGGAAAAGTTCCCGCCATTATGGATGAGGATTTCCAACTGTGGGAGTCGGGAGCAATTTTGCTCTACCTGGCTCAAAAATATGGCAACCTGAACGGATTGGAGGAGCAAGCAACCATAGCTCAATGGATTTTGTTTGCCAATGCGACGCTTGGTCCGGGAATTTTTGTGGAGGCGAGTCGAGAGCGGGAAATGCCGAAATTATTTCCCCCGCTTGAGCAACGTTTACAGAATCAACCGTTCTTATTGGGAGATAAGTTTAGTGTCGCTGATGTGGCTGTGGGATCGTATTTGAGTTATATCCCGATCATGTTACAGCTTGACCTGAGCGAGTACCCAGCTATCTCAGACTATATTAAACGCCTTGGTGAGCGATCGGCGTTTCAGAAAACGATTGGCGGACGCAGCTAAATAGGGGCTGCTGAAGGGGAGCGGGGGAAGCTGGGGAAGCAATGTAGAGACGTGCCATGGCACGTCTGGGAGCTGGGGGAGCAAGGGTACATTTTTCCTGAGCAAGGTGATGCCATACAGTTGAAGGATGCTACCCGATTTCCTTGAATCAAATCCCCTATCAATAAAGCTCAAAGCATTTATGGGCTTTGCAGTTTGGACTTTGTGCAGCAAGCCCTAAATATGTAAAGCTGTGGAATATGAATCAGGACACCCCTAACTGGAATGCTGCTGACTTAAGCTGGGTTCGTAGTAGGCACGAAGCGTGCCAGAAGCCTTCGCATCGCTTACTACAAACTCTAAAGTCAGTGCCATTTTCCCTAACTGGGTGTCCTTGCCATAATTGATTTTATTGATTTACCGGAAACCCACAGCCGCTTGCCAAACAAACGCTAGCAGCAAGAAAAAGACGGGGATGACTGGGAGAACATCTACGATAGGGTCAAAGATAGAGTAGGCTTCAGGCAATTTCGCCAACAGCATGGCTGCTTCCATAGTTAAGTCTTCCTTTCTAAACGAATTTTCAGAATTGAAATGGATCTTAACATGAACTGGGTTACAACTGAGCTAGCTTCAGGGGGTAGGTTGGGTCTAGGGAAGAGACCCAACCTACAAATCTAAACCTGAGCTGTTGCCAATTCAGCTTCAGCCGCAACTGGATAAATGCTGACTTTCTTGCCAGATTTACCCTTTCTCTCAAACGTCACCGTGCCATCAATCAGGGCAAATAGAGTATCATCTTTGCCACGACCAACATTGGTACCGGGGTGAAATTTGGTACCCCGCTGACGCACTAAAATGTTACCTGCTTTGACAACTTGACCGCCAAAGCGTTTAACTCCTAGCCGCTTGGCATTAGAGTCACGACCGTTACGAGTACTACCTGTACCTTTCTTGTGAGCCATAGTCTCCTCTTGTTTTAATGGTGTGATACCAAATCCGGGGAACGCTACCTTGGTTATAACTTAGTCCGCGTAGGCGGACTTTGCTTGTGTAGCAGCGATTTCAATCGCCTCCTCTTGCATGGAGTGATCAAGGCGGATTTGGTGTGAGTGGATTCCTATTCTTATTCTGAAGCAGTTTCCGGTGTTGCTTCCGGGGCTGACTCCTCAGCCTCAGTTGGCATTACCTCTACAGGAGTCTCAGAAGTCGGTGTTTCTGTGGATTCAGCGCTAGTACCCGCTAACACTGAACCATTCATACTGATAGCATCAACCATCAGGCGGGTAATTTCCTGGCGATGTCCCCGCTTTTTGCGGGTTTTCTTCTTCGGCTTCATCTTGTAAACCAGGATTTTGCGATCGCGAAAATGTCGCATCACCGTGCCTTCAACGGTTGCTCCATCAACCCAAGGCTGACCAATGGTGACGTCACCATTATTTTCAACCAGCAACACCCGTTCAATCGTAACTTTTTCTTCGGGTTCAACGGGTAGGAGTTCAATGTCGTAAAAACGACCAGGTTCAACTCGTAGTTGTTTTCCGCCTGTCTCAATAATTGCGTAACTCATGGGATTGTCCTTATATGTAGCCGTACAGGTAGCTAGCTCATTAACGAGTTAGGACTGACGTATTGGGTCGTTATGGTCAGGATAGGCAAGCGTGATTCCTATCTAGCTTGCGGTTGTACTCGACATGACGTCTTTTACTTTAGTCCTACTCATGTAGAGGGGCGATAAATCGCTTGCGCTCTAACGCTTTGAGCAGCCTTTGGTATATCTTGACCTGATCCGAGCAGGAATATACACGCAGTTAACTATCATCCTTGATTAGACAAGGTCGCGTCAAGTATTATGAAGTTATTTCCCCAAATTAGCAATACCTCATCTTGATCCAAGAGTTAGAGCGACAATAAACTTGAGCAATAGTAAATAATTTATAATTTTATACTAAATGAATTTAACGGATTTTTCTAATAATTTGCCTTCTTACGACGCCACGGATTTTTATTTCTAGAAGGTAAAAAAAGTTTAGCTAATCTATCAAAAACTCTCATGTAAATTGATTTAGTAATATTTTTAGCATATTGAGGTCGATGAATATAAGTACAGTGGAGTACTTTTATCGGTTCATATATTCCTTCATAAAAATCCTTATACATAGTTAAATAGTTATAATTGGGAGGTAAAACTTTTAGGCTTGGCTTGACAAATTCAATAGCAGCAGCAAAAGCACCTTGATCTCTTAAAAGAAGAATATCTTGATTTTTAATAATAAGTTCTAGATACTCTTTGTATTTATCAAATAAAATCTTATTGTTATACTTTTTCCGAAACGCAATCATTCCACTATTATACTGGACACTACCTTCTGTTAAGGGAAGTCCTACAGATTGAAGAACTGGTAAAACATCATACTTAGTTTCAAGATCTTGTTTAACTCTCAGTAAGTTTGAGGCATCAGTAATGAAAGGTCGAACATCTTTAGTGACTAATAAATCAAATTTATCCAGATAGCTAAATACCTCATCAATGTTAGAAAGCAAGCAAATATCGTTATCCATGAATATTGTTTTCTCAAAAGGAGACTCATTATATAAAGCAACTTTAGCTTTTCTGGCGGCTAAAACTGGATTTTCATCAGCAGGACTCTCTTTCAATATCACATTTCCGAAACCTTGTAGGAGAGGAGTTAAGAACTTCGGGACACGATCAATTAGAATTAAAATTGGATCTTGGTGAAATTTCCTAACTGAACTTAAAAAATGAATACAGTCTTGGAAGGCATAAACTCCTGTTAAGATTGTGACAAATCCTTTTTCTTTAGATTGCATTTTATTTCCTAAGTATTAAATAATGATAGCTAATCGGATGGATTCTACAGGTTTATAGTATTAGCAAATGATAGTAATAATTATAGGTTATTCTACATACTTCATTATCTTAGCCATTCTACTTTCCCAAGAAAACTGACGTGCAAAATTAATCTGTTCTACATAACCATCAATTTTTCGAGGATAATTGTTTAACACTTGATTAAGGCATTGAGCGTATCGAGTTGAATGATCGGGTTCACACCAGCCAGCAATAATATTTGCCTCTTTAAATTCCATTAATGGAGGTATCTCTGTTGCTACAATAGGAGTTCCAGACGCCAAATATTCAAAAAATTTGAGGGGTGAGGTAAACGTTGCTGCTTCGCCCGAACAGTGAGGATGAGCTAAGATATCGGCAGCTTGCAGTAAACTAGGTAAATGTTCGTGCTGAATGTAGCCTAAAAACGCAACATTATCCGCTTGTTTTTCCCTGGCTAGTTGACGATAGGCTTGTACCTGCGGTTCATCTCCTCCAGCAAAGGCAAATTGAATCTGGGGTAATTTTTTAGCAACATCAATTAGCAGATCAACCCCTTTAAATCTATACAATCCTCCTGAATATACTACCAGGTTTTGTCGTCCCTCGGTTAGCAACTTTTGTCGCCATTGTTTAGCTTTTGCAGGTTGTCGAACTAGAAATGATTGATTAAAACTAAGATGAAGCTTGAGTATTTTATCGGGTGGCATGCCCTTTTGAATCATTTTCTCGCGCACAGGTTCGGCAACAGTGACCGCTACTTGAAAGAGAGGATTTTGAACAATGTCTTGATCATATTTATGGTTGGGATAGTGTTCTCGCTCGTAAATAACTGCAATACCCGATCGAATAGCTGCTTTCACCAAATTCCAATCTAAAGTATGCAAAATTTTAGTATGAGGAAAAATATGAATAGGAAAATAGTACTTGCAAACTATCGTACTGGGGTGAGTCCACTTTCCTCCAATTCGACCAATGGGCCACGGCATAGCTAGGGGAATAACTTTAAGTTTATTGTCAATATTGTAATATTTAACGATTTTTTCCTCTGGCTGGCTCAGGCGAAATGGATAAATCCAGTCAATGGGATTAAGGGATTGCTGTGGTTTCTGAAGATAGACTAAGACAGCGGGATAGCCTAGGTTTGCTGCTGCATTAGCAGTATTAACATCATGAACTATATGAGCTTCTGGTTTAGGTAAAACATTTCTTGTGAAAAAAATATAATATTTATTCATCTGATTGTTATATTTTTTTAAGAATTTGAAGAGGAATATGTCTATTTTTTTACGATCTTAGCACTATTTTCAAATAATTCAATAGTATTAAGAATATTTATAGCTGAACTATAAGATTCTTCTAGTAATTCATTCTCCTCTTCTGGGGTATCTACTAAGTCATCTGCTAACAACCGGATAGAACCGAGCATGGAATTGAGCATGGTTCGGACTTCGTGAGATGCTTTCATTAAAGCCGGATTTGTAGTGGGCGTACCTTGAGGATGTTCAGCAAATTGCATCTGATACAACCGTGCATAATATCCTCCTTTGCGTAAAAGTTCCTCATGTTTCCCGACTTCCACCACACACCCTTTCTCTAAAACCGCAATTTGATCAGCATTTTGCACAGTGGAAAGGCGGTGAGCAATAACCAGAGTTGTGCGATCGCGACTCAATTCCTCCAGCGCTTCTTGCACCAAACGCTCAGAAACCGTATCTAATGCACTCGTAGCTTCGTCCAGAATCAAAATATCTGGATTTTGCAACAGAGCGCGGGCGATGGCAAGGCGCTGACGCTGTCCTCCTGATAATAACACCCCGCGATCGCCAATCATCGTATCAAACCCCCCAGGGAGTTGTTCAATAAATTCTAAGGCATTCGCCCGTCGCGCTGCTTCAACGACCTCTTTTCGAGAAGCATCCGGTCGAGCATAAGCAATATTATCGTGAACCGAGGTATTGAACAAAAAAGTATCCTGGCTAACAATTCCCATATTATTGCGGAGACTTTTGATATCAAACTCCCGCAAATCGATTCCATCTAGGGTAATACTACCCTCTGTGGGATCATAAAATCGTGGTAATAAATCAGCTAACGTTGACTTACCGGCACCAGATGCTCCCACTAACGCTAACGTTGTCCCACGAGGTAAGTCTAAATTAACCTCTTTTAACACTAACTTGTTCGGTTGAGTCGGATAGGCAAACGATAGCTGATGAAAATAAATTCCTTTTTTTAAGGGATGATAAGGCTGAGAACCTGGCTGCATAAAGGGCTTATTATCATGACGCAAGAAGTCATGTGCTACTTCCACACTGGCTGAACTATTCGCTAAGGAACCCCTAGCTCTGTTTAACTGAGAAATTAACGGTAAGAGCCGTTGCAGTAAGATTAGAAAACTTAATAATACCGCCGATAGAGCCTCGATCTGACTAGCAAAAAATATTCGCCCCATAAACACAATTCCCAGCAAACCGACAATGCTAGTCACTTCACCAACAGGTCCTATGGCTGCATTGTTTGCCTGGGATTTAAAATCTGCCTTTTCGCGATCGCGGATTAGCTTCCGGATTCGTTGATACTCTCTCTCATCATTACCGGTAGATTTAACCAGTCGAATTCCGCTTAACGTTTCTAGCACGGCAATCGAATAAGCTTTTGACAGACTTGATAGCTGTTTGCCAAATTCTTTGGCACGACTAATTGAGTATTGATTGACTAACGCAACAATAGCAACTAAAACTGTTGAAGCTAACGTTAATTGCCAGGAAAGAGCCAGTAGTAAGGCGAGAAATACTAAGGCATTCGTCACCGTCACCATCATATTCAGTAGGGTGCTGACTTCCCCAGCGGCTCGACCGATTTCTGTCCCTAGGCGATTCACTAGATCGCCGACTTTCATGCGAGAGTGAAAATCTATATCTACGTCTAGTAATAATTTCACTCCTGCTTCACGTAAATCACAGGTTATTCGGCGTCTTAACGAACTGGAGGCTAATGTACTGGCATAATTAGAAAGATTTTTTAAAATAATTAGTCCCACAATAGCTCCCGCCATCGCTACCAGTCGATAATTTCCGGGCAGGTTATTAAAGGGAGACATAATCGCCTGGAGAATGGGCGGACCACTTTTTAAATCTAAATCTATACCTAAAAGATTTAAAATTATCGGAGCGATTAGGGCTGTACCAATACCGTTAAATAATCCACCCGATAATCCTAACAGAACTGTTGTCGCTACTCGAATCGGATATCGTCTAATAACTTTTGATAATAAATTGGAAGCCATAGAGTCTTATTTGTTTAGTATGATCAATACTTAAAACTATAATTTACTAATCACTTCAGATAGTATATCTGCCATTTTATCTATACTGTAACACTCCATACACCTTTTTCTCGCTTTTTTTCCTCGCTCAATTGCTTCTTGGTAGTTTTGAAATATCCACCGAATTTTATCAGCAATTTGTTCAGGAGAACTGGCATCAACCAGATAACCAGTGTCTGCTAAAATTTCCGGAATGTCGCCAACGCGGGTGGATAAAATTGGTTTACCCATTGCCATAGCATCGGTTAGTTTCAGCGGAAACTGAGCTTTAGCGGCTGGAGTATCTCGCTGAGGAACGACCACAATATGAGCCGCTGCAACAACTTCAGGCATTGCTGACACAGGTAACCTTGGTAGCTTGATCATCCAATGTCCCCATTTTTCCATGAGTTGATGGTCATAATCATCGTAAGGACTACCTCCGACAATTACAAGCCTTAAGTCGGACTCATTTAATTGATCAAGCGCGATTAAAACATCTTCTACACCTTTATAAGGGCGTGGCGCTCCTGGAAACATGAGAACTCGATAGTCAGCCAGATCATATCGTCTTCTACTGATTTCTGGATTATAGTGACTGGGGTCAAACACTGTCGTATCTTTGCCCTGAGGTAGATATACACCACCAAAACGTTCTTGCATGAAATGGGTATGAGTTGTGATCACATCAGCTTGGGAAGCCAAACCTTCTATCAACCTTAAATAAACAGGATGATTCGGATTTCTGAGAGCGCCTTCAGGTTTTAAAATATCTCTAGCGAATTGTTTTAAGCTAGGACGGTATGTCCAGTTATCACCTCCGTACCAACTTAACTCCCAATCGTCTATATCTAAGAGAACAGGACATCGGGTTTTAAATTTTTGAATAAGGGCAACACCAAAACTTGTTGGTTTTAATTTGCTGGCATAAATAATATTTCCTTGAATATTCTTAATTAGAGTATTGATTGAAATAATAAATTTTGGATAATTATCAGCGGGAATTGTAACAATAGGAATTTCAGAAGGCGGAATATCTGGACTCTGCTCGTGGGGAACAAATCCGATAACTTCGACTTCATAATTGAGTCTTTTGAGAGCTTTATACAATAAAAAAGGTCGCACGGCTCCGCCCCACCTGCCAGATCCACTGCTTGATAAGTCACTGACAACTAATGAAATTTTCCGCTTTGGTTTCAACGATTTGCTTGTTTTTAACTGATCCACTGTAGTCGTCCCATTTGCCGTTCATCCAAGACACGATTAATATAACTACGTTCCTCTTCCGTAACTTTATAATCAGAAAGCATCGTAGTCACCAACTGAAGATACTCCCAACGGCTCAATTGACCCGTATCGAGAATCCGATCAACAATTGGGGCGATCGCGGGACTAGAGGGGCGTTGAACAGTTCCTGCCATGGGCGGTTAGTCTTTTTTGCGGTGACCTAGATTTTCGACTACGATAGCCTAGTTAACCGAGGTTCGTCATCTCAAGCTGAGTTGGCGGCAGTAGAGATAGTATGAAGGTTAAAGGCTCTTGAGTATTTCCATTCTAATCTAATCCCTATCTAGGCGATTTGCCATTGAGGTGGTTTACATCTGAATACAGAAAATAGATTGACGATAGATTTTCCTGAGGAGGAACGAAATAGATGCAAGTCCACCGACTACCAGCCCTTTCGGATAACTATATCTTTTTGCTGCATGAACCAAAACAGAACATTGCTGCTGTGGTTGATCCAGCCGAGGCTCAACCTGTATTACAGCATCTGGAAAAACTGGGTGCAGAGTTAGTAACAATTTTTAACACTCATCATCATTGGGATCATGTGGGTGGAAATCAAGAGTTAATCCAGCGATATCCTGATGTCTGTGTCTATGGGGGAACCCAAGATCGTGGCAGAATTCCGGGACAACAGGTATTTTTACAAGAGGGAGACCAGGTTCAGTTTAGCGATCGCACGGCTGAGGTCTTTTTTGTTCCCGGTCATACGAGCGGACATATTGCCTACTATTTTCCCCCGGTCACCAGCGATGATGTGGGTGAATTATTCTGTGGTGACACCATATTTGCCGGAGGATGTGGCAGGCTTTTTGAAGGGACACCCAAGCAAATGGTTGATTCCTTGAGTAAGCTGCGAAGGTTACCGGACAACACCCGTGTCTGGTGCGCCCATGAATACACCCTAAAAAATCTCAAATTTGCTCGCACCGTTGATCCCAACAACCCAGACCTGCAAAGCCGTTATACTGACATTGAAGCGGCTCGTCATCGAAAAGAGGCAACAGTCCCCTCCTTACTGGGCGTCGAAAAACGGACGAATCCCTTCTTGCGCTGGGAACAACCAACAATCCAAGCAGCGGTCAACAGTACAGAACCCGTGCAAACCTTTGCCCGATTGCGGGGAATGAAGGATCAGTTTTAACCCAGGGTGTAGAGACGTAGCATGGTACGTCTCTACACGAATCCCAAATTTTCGTATAATTGGAGTTCTGAGTAAGCATCAATACTCTAAGTTAAATAGCCCGTACCCAAAAAAGACAATGGCAAAACGTGTACAGTTAGTTTTAAATCAAGACGTTAGGAAGCTAGGCAAATCCGGCGAACTGGTGGACGTCGCTCCTGGCTATGCTCGTAATTATTTAATTCCCCATGGGATTGGAACCTTAGCCACTGCTGGTATTCTCAAGCAAGTTGAGCGGCGTAAAGAACAAGAGCGACAACGTTTACTCGAACAAAAGCAGCAAGCTGAAGCCCGTAAGACAGCATTAGAAACCATTGGTCGCTTTACCATCCGCAAGCAAGTGGGTGAACAAGAGGCAATCTTTGGTACGGTTACGGCAGCTGATGTAGCAGAAGCCATTCAAGAAACCACAAACCAAGAGGTAGATCGTCGGGGAATCACGCTTCCCGATATCAGCAAGCTCGGTTTCTACAAGGCACAAGTCAAACTGCATCCAGAAGTTACGGCGGTTATAGAAATTCACGTTGCTCCGATGTAGAGACGTAGCATGCTACGTCTCTACTCCGGATGTAGGGGCGGGTTCCCCTACTCCCCTACCCTCTGCCTTGTTGTACTCGCTATCTCTGGCGATGGCTTTAAATTTTGACCTTTCAATCATCACTAGCTCTATACCGCCTCAAAACATCGAGGCGGAGGAGTCTATTTTGGGTGGGATCATGCTTGATCCTGAAGCCATGAGTCGAGTGGTAGATTTATTATCTCCAGAAGCCTTCTACGTTAGCACTCACCAAGAAATCTATCGATCTGCCTTCATTCTGCACCATGAAGGTAAGCCAACGGATTTCATGAGCGTTACCTCTTGGTTGTATGACCATAAATTATTAGACAAGGTGGGGGGTCAGAGCAAGATAGCGCAGTTAATTGAACGCACGGTGTCAGCCGTGAATATTGACCGCTACGCAGCGTTGGTGATGGATAAGTACCTGCGCCGTCAACTCATCCAATCGGGAAATGAGATTGTTCAATTGGGTTACGAGATGCATAAGGAATTGGACTTTGTTCTTGACCAAGCGGAACAGAAAATTTTCAATTTGACTCAGGTGCGTCCACAACAAGGGTTAGTGCCAATCTCTGAGACATTAATTCAAGCCTTTCAGGAAATCGAAACGCTTCATGAAGGACTTGCCTTACCCGGTATACCCTCTAATTTCTATGACTTGGATGCGATAACGGGTGGGTTTGGGCGTTCTGATTTAATTATTGTGGCGGGAAGACCCTCAATGGGTAAAACTAGCTTTGCGTTGGCTATGGCTCGCAATATTGCCGATAGATTTCCTGTCGCAATTTTTAGTTTAGAAATGTCCAAGGCGCAATTAGTGCAGCGGCTTTTATCCAGCGAGGCGGGCATTGAAAGTAACTATTTGCGAACGGGGCGAATTACTCAAAATCAATGGGAACCCCTCTCCCATGCGCTGGGAACGTTATCAGAATTACCCATTTTTATCGAGGATACGCCTAACCCCACTGTTATGCAGATGCGATCCAATCTGCGGCGTCTCCAGGCAGAACAAGGGGGAACGCTGGGATTGGTTTTGATTGATTACTTGCAGTTAATGGAAGGAAGTGGTAGTGAAAATCGAGTCCAAGAATTGTCTCGGATTACCCGTTCTCTCAAAGGGTTAGCCCGCGAACTGAATACTCCTGTGATTGCCTTATCTCAGCTTAGTCGAGGGGTAGAGGCGCGGACGAATAAGCGACCGATGATGTCCGATTTGAGAGAGTCGGGTTCGATTGAGCAAGATGCGGACTTAGTGATTATGTTGTACCGGGATGAGTATTACCATCCGGATACACCCGATCAAGGGATCACGGAAGTGATTATTACCAAACATCGCAATGGTCCAACTGGTGTCGTGAAGTTGATTTTCGACCCTCAGTATACTCGCTTCCGCAATCTTGCCAATCCCAATCAGTGATTATTTAGTCATTTGTCATTTGTCATTTGTCATTTGTCATTTGTCATTTGTCATTTGTCATTCGTCTTATGTCATTCGTCTTATGTCTCACCAGCCGCCTTGGGTTTAAACCCAAGGCTAAAAGCTTAAGTCAGCTAATTTTTAGTAATTCCACATCGAAAATTAGAGTCGCGTTGGGTGGAATCACGCCACCTGCACCACGAGAACCATACCCCAATTCCGGGGGAACGATTAGCCGCCGACGTCCGCCCACTTTCATCGTGGCAACACCTTCATCCCAGCCTTTGATCACCCGTCCTACACCGAGTTTAAAGGAAAAAGGACGGTTGCGATCGCGGGAACTATCAAACTTGGTGCCATCCTCCAGGGTTCCGGTATAGTGAACCACAACGGTTTGACCTTTTTGGGGTTGTGCGCCTTCACCTTCTTTGAGTTCGATATATTTCAAACCCGATGGTGTGGTTACAACCTCCTGATCGGTGTTCTGTTCCTCAGTTGAATCCGTACTCATAGCAATTGATTGATTTTCAGGGATGGGTTTAGCCTGGGTAACTTGGGTTAGGGGTTGAGGTTGGGTTGGGTTGAGTTCATCGGCGGTTGCACTCCCACGACTAAGTTGAGTCATGACCAACAACAATCCACAGGCAACAATAACACCTAAGCTGATTAGAATATCTCTCAAAATCTATCCTCCTAATTCAATGTTTGATTAACGCCACAGCTTATTTTCTAGATCCCGCACTTGACGTTCCAACCTATCAATGCGCCCACGCAATTCATCCACTTCTGTTTGCCGAGGCACACCTAACTCCTGCAACAGGTTCCGTAGTTGTCGTTCCATGTTGACTTCAAAGTTACCTTGTTCCGATTTGATCTGCTGCACCATATCATCAACGAATCCTTGGGCTTGCTCTGGATTAATTTTTCCATCTTTTACCCATTCATCGCTAACTTCTCGTAGTTTGTCTGCAACCATTGACGTTGTGCCTACACCAACCATCAATAACTGCTTCAGCCAATCTCTATTATCCATACGCTGTTCCTGTAACTCGGTGCTAACCCCAGGATAGGGGAAGGGAGGTTGATTCCAACCCCCAGTTCCATTTTGTGCTATCTTGCCCACAACTGCTGCCGTGTTTACCCACCCTGAAGCGAGAAGCAGGGGTTAACTAACAGCAGAGAAACGACTATCTGTGACTTCAACTTGGTATGATTCAACCGTTTGCCCAGTAACCGATCAAGCGTCTTATATGGTAATTGAGTATCTTAAAATTAGAGTCTCGCCCGAACTTCGGGAAACCTTTATTCAGAAAGATGCCGAAATCTGGACATCGATGCTGGCTCGCTGTCCGGGATTTATCAGCAAAGAAGTCTGGATTGAGCCAGAAACACCCACCGAAGTCATCCTGATCATTCGTTGGACAAGCCGTGAACAGTGGAAAGCTGTTCCACAAGAGCAGTTGGAGAGAACCCAAAAGCGGTTCGACCAAGAGTTTGGCAAAGCGTATCAGATGATTCAGGCGAGTGAATATCAAGTGAGAAAATTCCCCCAAACACCCAGCTGACGTTAGACCTGATGCCCAATTGTCCCCGTTGCCATCAATCTATCACTAATCGAGAAATTACTTGTCCTCATTGTGGCATGATTCTCAAAGCCTACGGTCATCCGGGTATTACCTTACACCGAGCCGTGGAACCAGAGTATTTGTGTCAAACCTGTCTCTATCATGCTGATGATACTTGTACGTTTCCTCAACGTCCTTATGCCAAGGAATGTACCCTTTACACGGATAAAGACCAGTCTCCGCTCGAACCTGAGTCGATTTATATGCCGCGTCGTACTCTCTTACAAGCGGCAAAATTGTGGTGTCAGCGTCACCCAGCCGTAGTCGGGTTACTGGGATTGCTTGCTGTTAGTATAGTGTTTACTTTACTCTCTAACTCCTGAGTGGTTACACTTTGAATTAAATCGCTTTTTATGCCCAATCGGGGAAATGCCGTAGTAAATTGCCCACAGACTTCTAGTCTGTGGCTATACAAACTAAGTCCGCAAGGTAAGGACTTAATTTAGCCTGCGGAGGTAGGCTTTGTTTGTGTAGCCGCGATTTCCAATCGCTAGGTACTTTTTCCTTGAAGCCTGCGGTCTAATTGTAACCCGCTATCAATAGTGAGCGCACTATTGTGAAAAAATGGAATTAGATTTTTTGAGATTCTTTGATGCTTGTGATCCGAGTAAAACCCTCGCGATCGCGAATCCTGAAGATAAGCAGTATTATATTGATTTTGCTTCAGTTCGGGGCGGTAAGATTATTGAAGCATTGGAGCATTGGAACGGACGATTGTTTTGCGCTCCCGTCTCAATCAACCAACCTGTCAACTGTTTACGGGACATATTGGCTGTGGCAAGTCTACGGAGTTACGCCGCTTACAAGCTGACTTAGAGGCACAAGGCTTTCATGTCGTCTATTTTGAGTCTACCCAAGACTTGGATCTGACTGATGTGGATATTACCGATATTTTACTCGCGATCGCGCTATTATTGGTAACCGACATTCACAGCAATTTTCTAAATCTGTGTTTATCCGATTCGACAACGACGAATGCTCCGGCTAATTCTGCTTCAGAATAGGTTTGTAGAACAAGTTCTAGTTGATTATGAACAGCATTAACGGTACTCGGCAAAATTCGCAGATAAATAACACCCGTTCCCATTGCTCTGACAAAAACTAAATTACCGTAGTCCCTGTCTCGCGTCACCAGAATACGCTTCTGTTCCTGTGCTACCCTGAGAATTTCTTCATCACTAGCTTGTGCCAAACCAATCTCAGCAACCAGAACCACGTCATGTCCAGCATTAGCCAGAAAGCTTGCTGTTAGATGATACACATCTTGGTCAAGTAACAGATTCATGCTCAAACTGAAACCAGATGGATATCTTCAGCCGAAACCAGTGCAATAGCATAACCCAAGCAAGCCCGAATATCCTCAATCTCTAAATCAGGATAATAGTCTTGCCTAATTTCTGCAAATGACAATCCCTCACTGACTAATTCCAAAACACTCTGCACCGTAATCCGTGTACCTGCGATGCAAGGTTTACCAAAGTGGATGTCAGGGTTTACTGCAATTCTCTCCATGATTCAGCACGACGTTCCCGTTGCCTTTATTTGAGGTGCGTTACGCTTCGCTAACACACCCTACATTCTACTACATTCTACTGGCGTGGCACACCTTAATTGGTGGATTAGCATCGTAGGGGCGCATGGCGTGCGCCCATTCCAACAGTAAAATCTATCCCACAATTTTAACTGTGTCAGTCCACTACAAACGATGACGCGACTGGACAACCCTGTAAGCTTCTACTGGGCAAATTGCCCGAAAAACTGGCATCCTACTATCTATATAGATGAACTTAACCCCGCCTTCAGTCATCTATCGTTTGGCTTATCTGTCATCACTAAACACTGGCACCGACTGAATCCGGATTGGCTCATCTATCCACAGAACCCTTTCAGGATAACGATTATGCCCTACCAAAATATTAGCGCGACGCTGTCGGACGAAGATAAAGCCGCGATTAAAGCCGCTATCAAAACCATTGAAGAAAAACTCTCATTCTTAGTCAATCTGAGTGTTGAAGAACGCCGCAAGCTGTTTAAAATGGGCGATAAAAGCTTAGGCTTTGTCCAAAGCGCCGACGAGTTAAGCAGTTGAGGAATATTGAAAACGGCACGATTAGATGAGGATGCAGGGGGAGAAAAAATTATTGCGGCTTGAGCCTGATTGTTTTGTTGTTTAGGTTTGGCTGGGCTGCATCCCGGTTGTAGAGACGTTGCATGCAACGTCTCTACAGGGTGGAGAAGAGATGGATTCTGTTGACGAGTGTTAAAGACTCATCGGTGAGTGTTAAAGACTCGTCGGTGAGTATCAAAGACTCGTCGGTGAGTATCAAAGACTCGTCGATGAGTATCAAAGACTCGTTGGTGAGTATCAAAGACTCGTCGGTGCGCCCCTACAGGGATAGCGAAGGGGTTAGAGGGTGAAGCGCTCAACTAAATAACGCTGAAACTCCACACCCTGACGCTCGACAATCTCCGTATCATAGACATGAAAGCCATATTTTTTAAACAACCCCAAGCTAAACTCACTGGCTTCTGCATATAAGCGCTCAATGGTGTGATTTTTGGCATAATCCAAGAGCGTTTGCATCAGAGTCGAACCAATCCCTTGATGGATGCGATCGCGCCGGACATAAGCTGCGGTAATATGACCATTATCGGCTATTCCAGCAAAGCCGAGAATCCCCGTTTCATCTGTCGCCAGAAATGTCGTCGCTGCCAAGATAAACTCGCGAAAACTGGCAATGTCCGATGCAAACGATGCCCAGCTATGGGTTTGTTCAGGGGAGTAATAGTGCGGCGCGATCGCAAGTACCGTTTCTTGATACAATTGTGCCAGTTCCGGAATATCTAATTCTTGTGCCATCCGAATCGTCATGTTTATAATCGGTGAAAAATTAGGTCACCGATGCTGCTGTTTCGTCCGTCTCTGTTGTCAGTAAATGGTCTTCTGAAACCTGCTCCGTCGATTGGTCTTTTTCGGTACACACATCCAAATTAAACCAGAAGGTTGTACCAATCCCCACTTCACTAACTAAATAAACTCGGCTGTGATGTTTTTCCACAATATTGCGGACAATAGAAAGACCTAAACCTGTCCCTTCCAGGGTATGAACTCGATTCTCGACGCGGAAAAATCGATCAAAAATGTTTTCTTGATCCTCCCAATCAATCCCAATACCTGTATCAGAAATTTCCACCCGAACTTGGGGAATTTCATCCGGATGATTGGGATTGCGTTCTAGGGGATAGGCACGAATAACTACTCGTCCACCGGATTCTGTGAATTTCAGTGCGTTGCCTACTAAGTTATCAAAGACTTGCAGCAATAAGTCATAATGCCCTAACACGGGAGGCAATTTAGGCGAAATTTCCTGTACCAGTTCAATCCCTTTATCCCGGGCATTAAGCTGGTAGGTGCGGAGGGTTTGCTCCACGGGTCCAGCAATATCTACGGGTTCAAAGTGATAAATGCGGCAAGATGTCTCCAGTCTGGACAAATCTAAAACATCATTAACCAAACGAGTTAAACGGTCTGTTTCTCGATTCGCCGTTTCCAGAAATTCTTGCCGTTCTACCTCGCTCAGGTCTTCGCCGTATTCGTGTAGGGTTTCGATGAATGATTTGATGTTAAATAACGGTGTTCTCAGTTCGTGAGAAACATTGCTAATAAACTGACTTTTTGCCTCATTCAGTTCAACCTCACGGGTAATATCCTGCACCGTCATCGCAATACCTTTAATGCTCTCGCGGTATTGGTCAAACACCCGCGTCAGCAGAATCCGAACAGTACGCAGTGTTGGTTCAGTCAGGGTAATTCGGAATTCCTCCCCTTCCCGTTCCGCCGCTGTTTCGCCGCCAGCAATTTGATACAGGGGGCGGGTTAGTTCTAGGGTTACGGCTGTCGGTAGATGATGCAGCACGTTTTCACCAACCAGGGTATGACCATCCCAACCAAAAATACGCCGCGCTGTCGGGTTGACCAAAATCACTTTCAATGTGGTATCGAGCAATACAGCACCATCGGCAATCGTAGATACCAAGGTTTCCAGTTTGGCTTTTTCTGCGGTCAATTCCTCAATATTTTGTTCTTCATAACGCTCTAAGCGTTCTGCCATTTCGTTGAAGCTGGAAATCAGTTCTCCCAGTTCTCCACCCAGGGGTAAGTCAATGCGCTGCTTGAAGTTCCCTGCAGCAATATTTTTGACACCCGTGAGCAGTTCTTTAATCGGTTGGGTAATCGTCAAGGCGTTAAATACCGCGCCCAGAATCACCATCACCCAAATCGAGATAAACACGGCAATGGTGACATCTCTAGTTAAATTCGAGGAGGCGACAACCGTGGGATTGGGGTTAATGCCAATGGCTAAAACACCAAGATAGTTCCCTTCATGGGTGAGCGGGACAAAAACATCCGTAACTTCCCCATCTGGGGTCAGATGCTGACGAACCATCGGCAGGTCAGAGTTTTTGGCGTAGTCTTCGGGAAGCTGAATCCGGCGTCGAATGGAGAAAGAATTGTGGACTTCCGATTCAGAAAAGGGGATGCCGAAGAAAATTCTGCCATCCTCATCCGCGTAAATCATATAGCGCACACTAGAGGTACTGCTATAAAAACGGTGAGAAAAGCGAGCGACTTCGGTGAGATTGTTTTCGGCAATCTGAGGCGCTACATTAGCCGCCAGCAGTAGACCCAAATCCCGACCAAAACGAGTATCGTTCACTCGGGCGTCTTGTTGAATCGTGTTGACCGCCCAAAAGGTCAAGCCACTCATAATCAGGGAGACGGCTAAGGTCGCCGCCGCCATTAATCGGGTCTGGAGGGTAAACTCCGACCACCACCGTGCCAGTATTTCTCGGAAGGTTTTCAACAAAGCCAGCAAAATTGGTTGATGAGCATTAAAGTACCCTAACCTGCTTATGCGCTACGCGCACGCTTTTCAAACGCTGAGTTTGGGGCTTCTAGCATCCCTACATCAGCCTTGTGCAGTGACGTTCTTATTCGTCTTGGCTTACGCCACGCTTACGCGAACGGGATTTCCCGTCTCATCGGCCCGATGCCAGGTTAGTTACTTTCTAGGTTCCTAGAGAGTCCTCCAACTTTGACCCTGAGCGAAGTCGAAGGGTCAATCTGGTGATGGTCTTACTCAGCGTCCACAGGCAGTAATTTATTGAGCCCGCTTGGTTTTCGCGGATTACAGACAGTTGGAGTACCAACCAGATAATGATCATTATTCAGACACCCACAAGGGGCATACTTCGTAATTGTCCGGCTATCCATCCCCACCGTGTAGACGGGTTTGGAATTCCGCCAACTTTATTAATTCTCTCAAAAATTGAGGCGTTGAGCAAGGATAAGTAGGTTGGTGGAAATAAACCGAACTGTGTTAAGTTCTGTTCTCTGCCTCCTGACCTTCTGCCCTCTGCCTTTTGCCTTTTGCTTCTGCCTTGTCCCCATCCAAACCGGGGTAGTTAACCCGGATTTAGAGGCTTCAGGTTTGGGTGAAGCGATGACCAATATCTTTACGATAGTACATTCCCTCAAACTCAATACAGTCTATCGCCTGATAGGTGGCTGCGATCGCGCCTTCTAATGTTTCGCCTGTTGCTGTCACCGCTAAGACGCGCCCGCCATCGGTTAGCATCTGTTCCTGCTTAAACTGAGTTCCGGCACAAAACACCATAGCCCCCCGTTCCTGGGCTTGTTCAATCCCATTAATAACATGACCCTTCTGATAGGCCTCTGGATATCCTTGAGCCGCCGCCACCACACAAGCCGCCGCCCCAGGATGCCAGCTAATTGGCGGAATTTCTGCCAGTTTCCGCCCGGTACAAGCCAAGAGCAACTCGTGCAGGGGCGTTTCCAGTAAGGGTAAAATCGCTTGAGTTTCTGGGTCACCGAAACGACAATTAAATTCCAGCACGGTGGGATCACCTTGAGGCGTAATCATTAATCCGGCGTAGAGAACACCGCGATAGTCAATTCCTCGTTCCTGCAACGCCTTAACTGTGGGTTGGAGAATGTCTTGTTCAATCCGTGCCATCAAGCTAGGATTCACCAGGGGAGAGGGAGCAAAGGCGCCCATCCCTCCAGTATTGGGTCCCGTATCGCCTTCACCAATCCGCTTATGATCTTGAGCGGGTAATAAGGGACGAATCGTCATGCCATCGGTTAGTGCTAAGACGGAGACTTCTTGACCCGTGACACATTCTTCGATGACCACAGCATTAAACTTATTCTTAAACAAGAACTCAACCGCCGCCACCGCTTCTTCAATGGTTTGAGCCACCGTAACCCCTTTTCCGGCTGCCAAACCATCTGCCTTGACGACAATTGGGGCCTCTTGCTGTTTCAGATATGCGATCGCCTCATCCTTATCGGCAAACATAGCAAACCCAGGAGTGGGAACCCCAGCCGACTGCATTAACGTTTTCGCCCAAGCCTTACTCGATTCAATTTGGGCACCCGCTTGAGTTGGACCAAAAACCACCAAGTTTTGACGACGTAGGTAGTCCGTAATCCCCAACGCTAGAGGGAGTTCCGGACCCACAACCACTAACGAAATATTATGAACTAAAGCAAACCGAGCAATTCCGGCAAAATCATCCACTCGTAAGGACAGATTCTGACACTGGGGGTTTGTCGCTGTACCCCCATTGCCAGGAACACAGATTACTTGTTTAATCCGTTGAGATTGCAACAGTTTCCAGGCGAGGGCATGTTCGCGTCCCCCATTGCCAACCACCAAAATCTTCACGTTAGCCTTGCGCTCCCGAAGAAATGAACGATAAAGTAGACACTGCCATAAAGCAGGGGGTACATCGGCTTGCGCTGTACCCATTGAGTGTGTGAGTTGAGCAAATGTTCTCCATTATGCCATGGCATTGGGCAATGATTTACATCGGTGCTAGCCGTTCAGGGAATTTCTCTGAGTTTTCTGCTGTGGATAGGGGTCAGTTCACTCATTAGATTTATGAGTATTCTTTAAAAAACTAAATATAGCCAGTTTATAATGATTCGGATTCGCGAAAAAATGGGGCTGAAAAGCATGTCCAGCAAGGGCTGCTATTTGATGACGAATTTATACACACTGTCTGTTTGTATATTTTAGTTAAAAGTAATAAAGAACACAGAATTTTCAATTCAGGTTGAGTTAGGCTACATTCAACAATTAGTTAATAGCCAAAATTTTTTTTCAAGTCGGAAGAACTGGAAAACAGAAGTCAAAAGGTAAAGTTATGCTTAATTTACCGGAAAGCCAGAAGTTACCAGCAAACCAAAAGCCTTATATTGAGCTTTCTGTGGTTATGCCTTGTTTAAATGAGGCGGAAACGCTGGAAACCTGTATTAATAAGGTGCAAGAGTATTTCGCCCAATATGATATCTCAGGCGAAGTTGTCATAGCTGACAATGGCAGCACGGACGGGTCGCCAATTATTGCGAAGCAAATGGGCGTTCGGGTTGTAAATGTGAAAGAGAAAGGATACGGTAGCGCCTTGATGGGTGGTATTCGTGCCGCACAGGGGGAATATATCATCATGGGCGACGCTGATGATAGTTATGACTTCACCAACCTGACTCCTTTTCTGAAAAAGCTACGAGAGGGCTATGATCTGGTCATGGGTAATCGCTTTAAAGGTGGGATCAAGCCAGGGGCGATGCCAAGGCTACACAAATATTTAGGCAATCCTGTCTTGACATGGATAGGGCGTTTACTGTTTCCTAGTCCCTGTGGTGATTTTCACTGTGGACTTCGTGGTTTTCGGAGAGACGCGATCGCAAAACTTAACTTACGCACAACCGGGATGGAGTTTGCTAGTGAGATGGTAGTGAAAGCCAGCTTGTATAAGCTGCGGATTACGGAAGTCCCGACAACCCTATCTCCGGATGGTCGCAGTCATCCTCCTCACTTGCGGAGTTGGCGAGATGGTTGGCGACACTTGCGATTTTTGCTACTGTAACTACGCGAGTTTTTTTTACAGGTAATTTATCATAACCACTCGAGAAGAGCCTTATTTTTTTAAATTGATGGTAAACCTCGTTATAAAACCAAAAAGTAAATTCTAAATCCCAAGAAGTCCTGTTATCCTTTTTGCTGTTGATAGCGCTGTTTAAATTCTTGCTGTCGTTTTTTGTGATCCACGATGGGTTCAGGATAACCACAACTCGAACGTTCATCCGCCGGAATTTTACCTGTAACCAGATATTTTGTATCCAGTGAACTCAACTCCGGTAACCATTGGCGAATATACTCCCCATCAGTGTCATATTTTTGTGCCTGACTCGCGGGATTAAAAATTCGCAAAGGTTTCGGGTCCATTCCACTGGACGCACTCCATTGCCAGCCGCCATTATTAGCCGCTAAGTCACCATCATATAATTTTTGCATAAAATATGTTTCGCCCCACTGCCAGTTAATAATCAAGTCTTTAGTTAAAAAACTGGCAACAATCATCCGACAACGGTTATGCATCCATCCCGTTTCATTTAATTGGCGCATGGCAGCATCTACAATCGGATAACCGGTTCTACCTTCACACCAAGCTTGAAATAGGGCTTGATTATTATCCCAGGGGAAATCTTGAAAGGTGTCGCGATCGGGTCCCTCGGCTAATTCAGGAAAGAAATAAAGGGCATGTTGATAGAATTCTCGCCAAGCTAATTCCTGTTGCCAGGTTTGAATACTATCACGAGTTTCATCGCTACGGCTGCCCTCTATAGCTGTTTGTGTGGCTTGCCAAACCGTGCGAATACCAACCGCACCAAATTTGAGGGCGGCGCTGAGTCGGGATGTGTCATCAATGGCGGGGAGATTGCGTTGGTGTTGGTATGTTTCAATGGCGCGATCGCAAAATTCCTCTAGTCTCTCTTTCGCGGCTTTCTCTCCCGGTTTCAGCAGTAGGGGATTGTCCCAGGTAAACCCTAACTTTTTCGCCGTAGGTAACTCAATTGTGCCAACTTTCTTGACCACATCCTGTTCCGTTTTAGTTAATCCTTCAGCATTTTTTAATGATTCAGCAGGGGCGGCTTTGGCTTGGTCTTTCCAGTTTTTCCAGAAGGGGGTATAAACTTTGTAAGGATCGCCGGAATTGGTGCGAATTTCGCCGGGGGCGTGTAAGAGTTGATCCCAGAACTGTTCAACCGCAATCCCTTTTTCTTCTAGGGCATCTTGTATCGTGCGATCGCGCGTTTGGGCATAGGGTTCAACATCCCGGTTCCAGACTACCGCTTTGGCGTTGAGAGCGTCAGCTAGGGCGGGAATTCCTTGACTGGGGTTTTGATGCAGGATTAACAATTGACTCCCCGCTTCAGCGTAGCGTTGTTGTAACTCCTGCAAGCAGCCAATCATGTACGTGACTCTGGCTGGGGCGATATCATCCCGTTCTAAGATATCTGGGTCAAGACAAAAAACTCCTATCACCTTCTGGCTTTTTTGACAAGCCTCAGCCAGACCAATATTATCAGAAATTCGTAAATCACGGCGATGCCAGAAGAGAATCAGATCATTCATGAATGATGAGTTTTGAATTGGTAGGGGTGGGCGCGAGCCTTTCTGGTTTCGCTGTCGATTATAACGTTTATTCAAAACCCGCCCTCCAAAGTAATCAATCAAGTACATTCAAAAGGCTAGTGTGTTAGATTAGCCGTAATCCATGAATTTCGCTAGTCGTATTTATATCAACGCCAGGAAACCCAACAAAATAGGGCTAAAGCCCTGACTACGAACCCAATCATCAAGCACCAAATTAAGATAATATCTTTTCCGTTCAGTAGAGACGTTGCATGCAACGTCTCTACTATATTTGCCACACAACCCTATTTTTCAGCATAACCAATAGCTCCCCTCTCCCCCGGTGGGAGAGGGGCTGGGGGAGAGGGGGTTGTGGCTTAAGTTGACACGCATAACTGACGTGCGCCCCCACGGTTTCTGGGATATCTTCAAAAACAATTAACCCACTATTGCTGTAAAAATTGACGCGCTAGGAAAAAGCTACAAATCGATTTTGCATCAACCGCATCTCCCCCATAAATCGCTTTTTCTAATTGTTCAGGTGTCATCAATACCGTTTCTAAATCTTCATCCGTATCCAATCCTGGCGGTGTCTCCAATTTCTCTAAATCTTGCGCCAGAAATGCGTAAATATATTCATCAGAATACCCTGGTGCTAAGGGAAAATTCCCCAAAGATTGCCAACGGTGCGCCCGATATCCGATTTCTTCTTGGATTTCCCGTTGGATTGTGGTTTCGGGATCTTCTAAAGGTTCCACCGTACCCGCCGGAAACTCTAATAACCGCCGTTGTACCGTAAACCGATATTGACGCACAAGTACCAGTTTCCCATCTGGGGTAACCGGAACCGCTAGCGCCCCACCGGGGTGACGCACGCATTCCCAGTCGCCTTTAGCTTGGTTGGGAAGACGCAGGTGATTAACTTCAAAGTTAAATTTGCGTCCCTGATAAACAAAGCGTTGTCTGAGTAGTTGAGGGGGTTCTTGACCTTGAGGCATGTCTAACTATACGGGGTGAACTCCAGAACAGTCTACCCTTTGTACGAGTTGTGCGATCGCACATCCGGATGTTGGTTCGATCCAGTCGGGGGCTATTTCGGCTAAAGGAACCAGGACAAAGGCTCGTTCGGTCATCCGAGGATGGGGGATTTGCAGGGTAGGAGTGTCTATTATTAAATTATCGAATAATAAGATATCTAAGTCTAGGGTTCTCGGTCCCCATCTTTCCCGCCGTTCTCGCCCGAACTGTTTTTCGATGCTGAGGGTGGTTTGTAATAAGTCCTGGGGCGTTAGCTGTACCTCTAGAATCACACAACCATTGAGATAATCCGGCTGCGGCGGACCAATCGGGGCGGTTCGATACCAGCTAGACTCAGACGTGACCGTTATACTGGGAGTTTTCGCTAACATAACTATAGCCGCCTCTAGGATGGCACGGGAATCCCCCAAATTGCTCCCTAGCGCGATCGCACATTGTTGAGATTGTGACACAAAATTTCCCTGCGGTTAAGTTTATAGATTACCAGAAATAGACTAAGCTTTTGCTGCTATAGAGATGTATTAATGCACGAAGAAAAAATCCTCGGTCTTTGGTTATCCGGACCCAAGGGAACAGTTTACTCCCTAGCGATGAGTCCCGATGGCAAGACTTTAATCAGTGGTGGCGGTGATACAATTGTGCGCGTCTGGGATTTAAGCAATGGAGAGGAACTCTCCTGTTTTAGAGGTCATTCTGACTGGGTACATGGGGTAGCGATTAGTCCCGATGGTCAAACCGTGGTAAGTGGGAGTTTTGATCGCACCCTGAAAGTGTGGAACCTGAAAAATGGGGAGGAACGATACAGTCTAAAAGGTCATTCGGATCGAATATATTGTGTAACCATTAGTCCTGACGGACAACGAATTTATAGCGGTAGCCAGGATACTACGATTAAAGTTTGGGATATCAATAACGGCGCTGAACTTCACACGCTAACCGAACCATCAGACTGGGTGTATTCCCTCGCCATAAGTTCAGATGGTCAACGATTAGTTTGTGGTTGTGCTGATGGTACGATCTGGATTGGTCATCGGAAAATACTCACAGGTCATGTCGGTAGCGTTACCTCAGTGGCAATTAGCCCCAATGGGAAAACATTGGTGAGTAGCAGTATTGACAAAACGATTAAAATCTGGGAGTTGAGAACAGGAGAGGAAATTCGCACATTAATGGGTCATTTTGGAACCGTTACTTCAGTGACAATTAGCCGAGATGGACGCCGAATCATTAGTGGAAGTAATGATAAAACCGTTAAGGTTTGGGATTTACAGACAGGGGACGTTTTGCACACAATTAGTGATCATGCAGAAGCCGTTTTAGCGGTAGCAATTAGTCCAGATGGAAAAACTATCGCCAGTGGTAGCCAGAATGACGTGATTAAAATTTGGGAAGTGAGATAGTGTAGGGGCGGGTTTCCTATTATCATTTTTGACATCACCCAGATGCAACTAAACCCGCCCCTTTTTAGGTGTGGGCTTAGCCATTCAAACTAGGCTTTCACCAATAAACGTTCAACAAAACCCGCCCTTATTCAAAGGTTTTTTTACCAATAACTACGGGTATGATAGATGAACGACACAGCCGGACATGATATCAAAACATTAACGCCCCTGACAAAGCATAAATGACAATTAATCCTGAGTAATTACGCGCACCAAAGTAGCCGTATCAAAGACATCGGAGGGATAATAAACCGTCTCATAATCATCGATCACGATTACCGCTTTTTTCGGTTGAGTATCCTCTTCACCCAATTGCTGCTTAGCGACTTCGGGATTATTGAAACAAAACCAAACTTGGCGATCATCTCCCTGAAATCGGGGTAACTGTTTGGCGGCGGCTTCATCAACAACAAAACAGGGTATCTCGGTGTTTCCTGGAAGCTGGTGATTGGGTTCGTAAGTCCCCGTGATAGCAATTTTACCCCGAAATTGGACTCGACCAATCACACCATAGTTGGGTAATGAATCAGCTTGAACGGAAACGACTTCCAGACCCATAAATTCCTCTCCTGGTTGGAGTTGACGGGGGTCAAAGTGGTTATCAACCGCTTTCAACTCAAACGATAAGTCTTTAGTCAGTTGTGGGGATGGGTAAGTCTTAGCGGCGAATGCAGCCGTACTCCCTAAGCTTATAAGTAAAATAAGTGCGATCGCGGTTTGATGTTGACGCATTGGTAAATAAACTCATTGAAGGTTAATGATTTATTGTGATAAAATTTACTAATTAAGTAGTCGGACAAAAGAAAAGTGAATTGGTATTTGTTAAACTAGTTCAACACAACACACCCAAGTATGCCTTATCTGAACCATTCAGCCTATTGAAACGAGAAAATGAACTCTATAACGTGCTGAGTATCCTCAAAAAATTAGGTCAACTGATGAATAACGAATCATAAATTTAAATTCCCTCTTCCTTAACCAATGACAAATGACGATCTACTCACTATGTCTCATCGTCCCATTTACCTTGACAACCACGCTACTACTCCCATGGATGAACGGGTGCTAGAGGCAATGCTGCCTTATTTTAGAGAACATTTTGGCAACCCTTCCAGTATCAGCCACGCTTACGGTTGGGAAGCAGAAGCGGCGGTGAAACAAGCACGACAAACCCTGGCTGACGCTATCCACGCTACATCCGAGGAAATTGTCTTCACCAGTGGTGCAACAGAAGCGAATAATTTAGCGATTAAAGGGGTGGCTGAAGCTTATTTTAGTAAAGGGCGTCATATTATTACTGTCCAAACCGAACATCGGGCGGTGCTTGATCCTTGTACCTATTTACAAAACTTAGGATTTGAGATCACGCGGCTTCCGGTTCAAAGGGATGGACTACTCGACGTAACCCAGCTTGAAAAAGCAATTCGTCCCGATACAATTTTAGTCTCGGTGATGGCTGCCAATAACGAAATTGGCGTGTTACAACCCCTGACTGAAATTGGGGAACTGTGTCACCAGCATCAGGTACTCTTCCATACCGACGCCGCCCAAGGGATTGGTAAAATCCCCTTGGATGTCCAGGATATGAATATTGACTTGATGTCCCTAACTGCCCATAAACTTTATGGTCCTAAGGGTATTGGGGTACTTTATGTCCGCCGCCGTAATCCTAGAGTTAAGTTAGCCTCACAAATACAGGGAGGGGGACAGGAACGGGGAATCCGTTCGGGTACTCTCTACACGCCGCAAATCGTTGGCTTTGCCAAAGCGGTGGAACTGGGATTAGCTGAACAAGCCTCTGAATCTAAACGCCTCATCCAGTTACGGGAACGGCTGTGGAACACCCTCTCTCTGGTAGGCGGGATTCACCTGAATGGTCATCCTCGGCAGCGATTGTCAGGGAATCTTAATATTTCTGTGGAAGGGGTGGATGGTTCCGCCCTGCTGTTGGGATTGCAGCCTGTAGTCGCGGTTTCGTCAGGTTCTGCTTGCTCCTCGACTAATGTAGCGCCATCCCACGTCCTTTTGGCATTAGGACATTCAGAATCCCTAGCTCATGCTTCGATTCGGTTTGGTATCGGGCGCTATAATAAAGCCGAGGAAATCGATACCGTTGGTCAACAAGCGATCGCGACGATTGAGTCCTTGCGTCAAGCTCAAACCCATAAAACGCCGGTTTTGTAACCCGAGTTAGGGTGATGGAGGTAGTTTTGATTGTTGAGTGTTGACCCTTCACTTTGTTCGAGAGCATGGCGTGTGAGTCTGTAGGGGCGGGTTTGACCAATAACGTTCAGAAGGAAACCTCTAATTTAACTAAACCCGCCCTGAGTAAGGTTTGAATTAACTCCTCCAGCTCCCAGACGCGCCATGGCGCGTCTCTACATTGCTCCCCCAGCCTCCCCTGTTTTCCCGGCACAGATAACCCCCTCACAGCGAAACTAATAGTCTTACCCGTTAACAATCAACAATCAAAGCAGTATAATGTAAAATTGAGGAAACAGTTGCGTACCTACAGTGACACTAGGTTCGACCTGTAGAAACTATCTCATAGATACTGTCCGTAACTGATTCACACTTCCAGACTTTTGACTTGCACGTTACCAAACTCCAATGCTAGCCCTTGGGCGAAGGGATATGACATTGGCTACCTGTAGCATTGGAGAAAAAGTAGATCCATGAGAGTGTCAGTAGTCTTCAGTCACTCCCCGATCACAATTTACGTTTTCTAAGTAAAGCTAAAGTTTTTGCTTTTCAGAATCATAAAGGGTAGCCAAAGTAAGAGTGACCGATCAATTTTAGGTATGCGATTTAAGATTTTTGGTGGAAAAGGTAACTCAGACAAGCATTCAAGCATTATTCAAGCTTGGCTCGTTTGCCTGTTCTCTAAACTAATCAGCTATCTAAAATTTCAACTTAGACCAAGCTTCAGTACTTGAGCGTACTGCCAAATTTTGAGGAAATTGAATGGCAAAGCAAATTATTATTGCAGAGCAATATCGGCTGGCTGCTGTCTTTTCAGAAGATCAAATCCAAGAACTTGTCGTTGCCACGGGCAGCCACCAAGTAGGTGATATTTATCTCGGCATTGTCGAAAACGTTTTACCAGGCATTGATGCTGCATTCGTCAATATCGGTGATGCCGAACGCAATGGATTTATTCATGTCACCGACTTGGGTCCTCTGCGACTTAAACGTCGCTCCGGAGCGATTACGGAACTGCTCACCCCGCAGCAAAAAGTCTTAGTCCAAGTGATGAAGGAGCCGACGGGCAATAAAGGTCCTCGGCTGACCGGAAATATCAGCTTACCGGGTCGTTATCTGGTGCTGATGCCTTATGGACGAGGGGTTAATTTATCCCGACGGATTAAGAACGAAAACGAACGTAATCGCCTCAGAGCCTTGGCTGTGCTGATTAAACCCGCTGGGATGGGATTATTGGTTCGCACAGAAGCCGAGGGCAGAGCCGAAGAAGCGATAATGGAGGATTTGGAGGCGCTGCAACGCCAGTGGGAAGCCATCCAGCAGGAGGCAACTTCGACCAGAGCGCCGGCTCTACTTAATCGCGATGATGATTTTATCCAACGAGTCCTCCGCGATATGTACACAGCGGATGTGAATCGGATTGTGGTTGATTCCAATACTGGGGTCAAACGGGTAAAACAGCAGTTAGTAAGCTGGAGTGGTGGTCGATCACCGGAAGGGGTTTTAATTGACCATCACCGCGATCGCCTCTCGATTCTCGATTATTTCCGTATTAATGCGGCGATTCGAGAAGCCTTAAAACCACGAGTCGATCTGCCTTCGGGAGGCTACATTATCATCCAGCAGACGGAAGCTCTCACTGTCATTGATGTGAACTCCGGTTCCTTTACCCGTTCCGCCACGGCGCGGGAAACGGTTCTTTGGACGAACTGCGAAGCCGCGACGGAAATCGCCCGCCAATTGCGCCTACGTAATATTGCTGGCGTAATCATCGTGGACTTTATCGATATGGACTCGCGGCGTGACCAATTACAAGTTCTGGAACATTTCAACAAAGCGTTGAAAATGGACAAAGCCAGACCCCAAATCGCCCAATTGTCAGAACTGGGGTTAGTCGAACTCACCCGCAAGCGCCAAGGTCAAAATATTTACGAATTATTTGGTCGCACTTGTCCAAGCTGTGGTGGATTGGGACATCTGGTACATCTTCCCGGTGAGCCAGAACCTCAAGTTCAGCAAGAGCCAGAGCCTATTTCTCGCGTTGAAATCCCAGAAACCCCTGATCTTCCAGAACCCCTGGATATCCCTGGCTTTAATGAACCGGATGAACTTGAACTCAATCATCCGAGTTATCAAGAACGGGGAATCCCTAATGGCACTAATCGCCGCCGTCGTCGTCGCCGCCTGGAGGATGTAATCTCCAAAGATGAACCCGTAGCCAAGAGCAATGTTCGCCCAATTACCCTGTCCCAACGTTCCTCTGATGTGAGTGAAGATGTAGAGGAGATGAGGCGCGATACGACATCTGTTGAACGTCCCATCGTGTCAGATTCCAGTGAACGAGTGGGCAAACCCCAGCTCATTCGGTCGGTGGTAGAAATGGAACCGCCGCAAGTTATTCAGGTTGAGATGACGCCGGAAGAACAGGATGTTTATGCCTTGATGGGCATTTCACCATTAGTGCGGTTAGATCAGGAGATTAGAAATCCCCGATCAGTTATGGTTTCGGTGGTGCTTCCTGGAGAAGCTGAATCGGGTTCTTCTGACAATGACACCACAGACAATGACACCACTGACGATTCATGGGAGGATAGGTCTGACCCATCAGAGGACTCAGACTTAGAAGAGAGTTCAGACAAGGTACTGGTTACTTCTTCTGGAGAAGCCGTTGATGTTGATTTAGAATCATCGGCTGATTCAACCTCAACCAGCGAATCGGAAACAAAACCGCCTTTGATTCGCCGTCGTCGCCGCCGTTCTTCAGCAATGGAGAATGAGTAAGGGATAAAGGGGTTTCAAAAGCGGATTTGGTATCACTCCCCTCACCCCTAGCCCCTCTCCCACGCTTGGATACTGCTGGTCATTAGACCCCTCCCCAAACCCTTCCCCGAACCTCTCCCTAGCCCTCTCCTACAAGGAGAGGGAAGTGGAAGATTTTTTTCATTTGGAGGTACGGATACATACCTCAAGGCTTGCCAGTACTGGTTTTTACGAATGGCACTGAAATAAGCTATTTTGGATCACCGAAACCCTTGATATACCGTAGCTAGTAGGGTGGGCATTGCCCACCAGCCTTAATTCAGTATCATTCACCTTAAGTTGACTCTCTTGAATCCATGAAAATGGAAAATTCAGCTAACTATTGTCAACTACCGGAACTATCGGGCGATCGCAAATTGGTTGCCGGAGTCGATGAAGTTGGGCGTGGCGCTTTATTTGGTCCGGTTGTAGCAGCAGCGGTTATTTTACCTGCATCGACTCTGCCCAATTTGGCTAGTTCTGGAATGAAAGATAGTAAACAGTTAACTCCTCTACGACGCCAAAAATTGGCGCAAGCGATTCAAGAGTTAGCCGTCGATTGGAGTATTGGTTATGCCACCAGTACTGAAATCGACCAAATTAATATCTTACAAGCCTCTCTGTTGGCAATGAAACGGGCTGTGCTTAAGTTAAAAGTGCAGCCTGATTTATGTTTGATTGATGGGAGACAGGCATTGGTAGGTTTACCTGTACCCCAAAAAAGTCTGATTAAAGGAGATCAGCGATCGCTGGAAATCGCCGCGGCTAGCATTGTGGCAAAAGTCTGGCGCGATGATTTAGTTGGGCGTTTAGCGACGAAGTATCCCGATTATGACTTAGCCGCTAATAAGGGGTACGGAACTCAACGACATCGTTTAGCCCTGCAAGAGTTGGGTCCTTCGCCCCAGCATCGCCGTTCGTTTCGTCCTTGTCAATGTCAACTGAGGGATGGGGGATGAGGGAGATGGGGTGTAGGGATGCCGAGAAGCGGAGGAGCAGGGGGAGCAGAGGGAGCAGGGGGAGATGGGAAGATGAGGAAGTTAACTCAACACTCTACCTTACCTGTTCCCTGACAAATGACTAAATGGTGGGATTATCGACTGGTGCAAGGTGTTGAGATTTAGATTGAGTCAGGGTTGAACGATCCGCGTTAGCCCATTGCCGATAATCCAATAGCAGTTGATGCATTAATTTCTGTTTAATTCGCAGTAACACACTTTTGAGTAATCCATTTCCGGTTGTTTCAATAATGGGTTGGGGTGTCATCGAGAGAGGAAAGGGAATATCAACCCGAACCTTTAAATCAGCCTTACCTTTGAGCCGAGTGGTGTTTTGCTGTTGCTCAGGATAGAGTTTTCCTTTGACCTCCAGGGTAAAGCGTTGATTGATGTAGTCTAATCCAGGAATGTCACAATCTACCGATCGCAGATGAACTGTACCGTCACCATCTGCCCAAACTTTGAGGGTGACTCGCGGTTGAAAGGTTAACGACAGAAAATTCAATGGACGCATCTTTAGGCGAAACTGCTCTGGACTTAGTTGCTCGATCAGATTCGGATCAGCGATCGCGTGTACTAGACGCTGAGGTTGACGTAAATAGTGCTGAATGGGGGCAGGTTGTGCAGGTACAGTAATTTCTACGGATTGGGATGCAGTAAACTGGCTGGTCATAAGGTGGGAGAAACGTTGGGTTTCGTCTAAGTTTCTTAAAGTTAATCTTACTTTAATTAAAGTTTATTTACATAACTGGGGGAAATTTTTTAAGCTTAGGGAGATTAGGGAGTCTCGTCAGTGAGACCACAGCTTATGACTTAAACCTTACCCTACTCTGATTGTAGAAATTATAATAATCAAGCGTTATCTTCCTATAGAAGACTCTAAGGATGCATCGATTCAGTCTAAACGTTTAGTCCCAAGGAAGGAGACTATTCAATTTTATGACTGAGAACGGTTAAAAATGCTTGACTGTACATAGTGTAAAACGTATCGTATGTCAATCTCGATTGCCCATCTCGGACCACCAGGGACTTACGCGGAAGCGGCTGCCTTAGCTTACTGTCGCACTCTTACCGATGAATTTGATTCAAAACCCTGGTTATGTCCTTATCCCAGCATTGCCCAAACCTTGCACGCCGTCGCCAAAGGGCAAGCGGATTTGGCGGTGGTGCCTGTGGAAAATTCCATAGAAGGTAGTGTCACGATTACATTGGATACTTTGTGGCAACTCGATCAACTGCAAATTCAACAGGCATTGGTTTTGCCAATCCAACATGCCCTGATGTCACGGGCATCTCGTCTTCAGGCAATCCAAACAGTTTATTCTCATCCTCAAGCCCTTGCCCAATGTCAAGGGTGGCTAGAAAACAGTCTACCCTTGGTACAACTCATACCCACAAACTCAACCACAGAAGCCTTACAGCATCTGGATACTGACTATACGGCAGGTGCGATCGCGTCTCAACGGGCGGCGATGCTTTATCAATTACCTATCCTGGCAGGGGCTATCAATGATTATCCAGACAACTGTACTCGTTTTTGGATTGTAGGGCAGCAATCGTCTCCTGGGGGTAGTCATACCTCCCTGGCTTTTAGCACACCCGCCAATGTACCGGGAGCCTTAGTTAAACCTCTGCAAGCCTTTGCCCAGCGTGAGATTAACCTGAGTCGGATTGAGTCTCGCCCGACGAAGCGATCGCTGGGTGAGTATCTTTTCTTTATTGATTTAGAAGCCAATGCCTCTACACCGTTGGTGCAAGAGGCACTCTCAGAAGCTGCCTCTCATACAGAAATTCTGAAAATTTTTGGCAGCTACAGCGTCATACCCATTGATTCAACTGCGCTGATTGAGAATTAAGCTTAATTAAATGCATCTTTAAGGACTGTACGGGCAGCCAAATGATTGCGCGTGGAGGTAAGTATTTCCGCTTCGCGCTCCAAACGGGCTGCTGTATCCTGCATTTCTAACAACGCTTGTTGTTCGGAGGCGACGCCGTAAAGATTGCCCGCTACCCAATACGATAGTTCTAAGGGAAGGTCTGGCAAGTCTTCGGGCAGCTCGATTTTCTGATCCGTCAGCTTGGCAGAAAGATGGACAACATCTCGCAGCAATTGCTCAACGGATGTGGAAATTTCTTTTAAGTCTTTTTGAGAGGGTTGATCCTCTATCCATTCCACTAATCCGACACGATAGGGTTTTTCTCGGACGTATTCTAAAACCCGAAATCGTTGCTGACCGAGGGTTAAGACTTTCATCCGATCATCAGGCAGACGCTGGAAATGTATAATTTCAGCGCAGCAGCCAACGGCGGCGGGTTGACCTTGCACCGGGTCCCACATTAATACCCCAAAACGCCGATCGCTCTCCAAAATCGTGTTCATCAGGATACGATAGCGAAATTCAAAGATATGGAGGGGCAGAGGACGTCCCGGAAATAGAACCACTTCTGGCAGTGGAAACAAAGGAAGTTCTCTAACAGCAATTGAGGAAGAGGATGCCATTGTGCCTTGGTGAAAAGGGTAACTGCGCTTCTTTACCTACTTTAACGGATTTTTTGGGGACAAGAAGCCACAAAATCCGTTAAAGCTGTACGAACTCATATCTTGTCCGGTTTTATGGCATGTCTATTACCTGTACTGATTTGGGCAATAGAATTACTCTTCTACCCTCCTACCCTTCTCCTCTTCCACCTTATAACTTCACTTCAATATCCACACCAGCCGGTAAATCCAGTTTCATCAGGGCGTCAATGGTTTTGGACGATGGCTGATAAATGTCAATAAGTCGCCGATGAGTACGGGTTTCAAAATGTTCCCGCGAATCTTTATCAACGTGGGGCGATCGCAAGACACAATAAATACGACGTTTGGTCGGTAAGGGAATTGGACCGACGGCGGCAGCATTGGTGCGATTTGCTGTATCCACAATCTTCTCGCATGAAGTGTCTAGTAATCGCCGATCAAATGCTTTAAGACGAATCCGAATTTTTTGCTGCTGAATCGTTGCCATTTTTTTGAGTTGTCTAGGTTCTGAAATAATTAGGAGTTTGTTGAGTGTTGAATGAATGTTCCCGAACTCAGAACTCAACACTCAGAATTCATAACGTTTTGCCAACACAGAGAATAAGGAGCAGAGAAAAGCATCAGCTTCTCTGCTCCTACTCTTTGGAGTGAGAACAGTGCTACTTGAGGATTTTGGAGACAACACCTGCACCGATGGTGCGACCGCCTTCACGAATGGCAAAGCGCATTCCTTGTTCAATCGCGATCGGGTTGATTAACTCCACGGTCATTTTTACTCGGTCTCCCGGCATAACCATTTCCACATTGCTACCATCATCAGCGGTGTAGGAACTGATTGTTCCCGTCACATCGGTGGTACGAACATAGAACTGAGGGCGATAACCGGAAAAGAACGGAGTATGACGTCCTCCTTCTTCTTTTTTGAGGACATAGACTTCCGACTCAAACTGAGTATGAGGAGTGATCGAACCGGGCTTGGCAATTACCATTCCCCGCTCAATATCTTTCTTCTCAACACCTCGGAGCAGAATTCCGGCATTGTCACCCGCCATCCCTTCATCGAGACTCTTCTTAAACATCTCAATGCCGGTGACGGTTTTCTTGACCGTATCCCGGAGTCCAACTAGCTCAACTTCGTCGCCAATCTTGACTTTACCGCGCTCGATCCGACCCGTGGCGACTGTCCCCCGACCGGTGATGGTGAAGACATCTTCAACTGCCATCAGGAAGGGCTTATCTACATCCCGTTCTGGGGTAGGAATGTAAGCATCGACCTCGTCCATTAACGCGTAGATCTGATCAACCCACTCATCATCACCCTTCTTAAGGTTTGGGTTAGAGGTAAGAGAGTCAAGCGCCTTTAACGCCGAACCTGCCACGATGGGAATATTATCTCCATCGAATTCATAATCACTGAGGAGTTCGCGGACTTCCAGTTCCACCAATTCCAGTAATTCTTCGTCGTCCACCATGTCTTTCTTATTCAAAAAGACCACCAAGTTGGGGACGCCTACCTGCTTGGCAAGGAGGATATGTTCCCGTGTTTGGGGCATCGGACCGTCAGCGGCGGAAACCACCAGGATCGCCCCATCCATTTGAGCCGCACCCGTGATCATGTTTTTCACGTAGTCAGCGTGTCCTGGGCAATCAACGTGAGCGTAGTGGCGATTCGCCGTTTCATACTCAACGTGAGCGGTGTTAATGGTAATCCCCCGCGCCTTTTCCTCTGGTGCCGCATCGATTTCTTCGTACTTCTTGGCGGTTGCTTGACCTGATGAAGCCAGAGTCATGGTAATGGCAGCCGTCAACGTTGTTTTGCCGTGATCTACGTGACCAATTGTGCCAATGTTGACGTGGGGTTTAGTCCTTTCAAACTTTGAGCGTGCCATGAATTACGTTTTCCTTTTCTTAGTTATGCGTTCCCTTTGCTCTTAGCAATGATAGCTTCAGCCACGTTACGAGGCACTTCATCATAGTTGCTAAACTCCATTGAGAAGATACCTCGACCTTGGGTTTTTGACCGGATATCCGTAGCATAACCAAACATCTCGGCTAATGGAACTTTAGCAGAAACTTTGGCAATACCTTCGTCAGTACCCATCCCTTCAATTTGACCACGGCGGGAGTTGAGATCGCCCATGACATCTCCGAGAAAGTCTTCAGGCACTTCAACTTCCACTTTCATCATAGGCTCGAGTAACACGGGTGCAGCCTTCGTTACGCCGTTTTTAATTGCCATCGAACCAGCAATTTTGAACGCCATTTCCGAAGAATCAACATCGTGGTACGAACCATCAACTAATGTGGCTTTGACATCAATGAGGGGATACCCAGCTAGGATACCCGATTCGCAGGCTTCTTTCATACCCTGCTCAGCCGGGGAAATAAATTCTCTCGGTACGGAACCACCAACAATCTTGGAGACAAATTCAAACCCACTACCGGATTCACCTGGCTCCAATTCAATGACGACATGACCGTACTGACCTTTACCGCCACTTTGACGGATGAACTTGCCTTCTGCTTGCACGGATTTGCGAATGGTTTCTCGGTAAGCCACCTGAGGGGCACCCACATTCGCTTCAACCTTGAACTCCCGCAGCATCCGATCAACCAGAATTTCCAGGTGAAGTTCACCCATTCCCGCAATCACGGTTTGATTGGTTTCTGGGTCGATACTGACCCGGAATGTCGGATCTTCTTCCGATAAGGCTTGGAGTGCTTTGGAAAGCTTCTCCATGTCCTGCTTGGTTTTGGGTTCTACGGCTACCGAAATCACCGGCTCTGGAATATAAAGCGATTCCAAAATAATCGGGGCTTCTTCGCCACAAATTGTATCACCCGTGGTTGTTTGCTTGAGACCAATTGCCGCACCGAGATCGCCAGCTCGTAGCTCATCGACCTCAATACGCTCGTTGGATTTCAAAATAATCAGCCGGGAGATCCGCTCCTTCTGATCTTTGGTGGAGTTGAGAATATAGCTACCTTTTTGCAGAACTCCGGAGTAGACCCGCATGAAGGTTAAACGACCATAAGGGTCTGACATGATTTTAAATGCCAGCGCCGATAGGGGTACTTCATCATCTGCTGGTCGCTTGTCCGGTGTCCCATCTGGCAATAGTCCCTGAATTGGCGGAACTTCCGGCGGAGAGGGTAGATAGTCTACCACTCCATCAAGGAGTAACTGTACTCCTCTATTTTTGAAGGCTGAACCACACAGCACCGGCACAATTGTTCCCGCAATTGTACCTTTACGCAGGGCAGAGCGAATTTCGTCTTCGGTGAGTTCTTCTTCTGCCAGATATTTTTCTAAGAGCGCTTCATCGGTCTCAGCTACAGCTTCGATCAGCTTGACTCGGTACTCTTGGGCTAGCTCTTGAACCTCTTGGGGGATTTCGGTGTCTTGCATATCCGTACCCAGGTCATTGGTATAAATCCGGGCACGCATTTGCACAAGATCGACAATCCCGTGGAAATCACTTTCACTGCCGATGGGAATTTGGATGGCAACCGCATTGGTACGCAGCCGATCGCGGAGTTGATCGTATACTTTGAAAAAGTTAGCACCCGTGCGATCCATCTTGTTGACAAAGGCAATCCTCGGCACCTTGTAGCGATCTGCTTGACGCCACACGGTTTCCGATTGGGGCTGGACACCTCCCACTGAGCAGAACACAGCAATTACACCATCTAAAACCCGCATCGAACGCTCAACTTCAATTGTGAAGTCTACGTGACCCGGTGTATCAATGATGTTAATTCGGTGATCCAGCCAGTTCGTGCTGATGGCAGCAGCAGTAATTGTAATTCCCCGTTCCCGCTCTTGCTCCATCCAGTCGGTCACGGCTGTCCCTTCATGGACTTCGCCTAGTTTATGAACGATTCCTGAGTAAAACAGAATTCGTTCTGTTGTTGTTGTCTTGCCCGCATCAATGTGGGCGGCAATCCCGATATTGCGTATTTTCTCAAGCGGGATGGTACGTGCCACAGCTACCTCCTTCGTCTGTGCCGCAAGTTTACACGTTGCGTTGCTATCTCTTTACAATTCTATACTTTGTTTAACTTTTTAGGGATTTGTCCTAATTGTTCCTCAAAAAGCCAGCCAGCGACTTTATTCCTCACGGAACGCCGAATTAAACCTTAGCCTCCTTAGCGCTGTCAGTCATCAGCTTACTGAATTAGTAGCGATAATGAGCAAACGCTTTATTGGCATCTGCCATCCGATGGGTTTCTTCCCGCTTACGAATGGCATTCCCTGTTTCATTTGCCGCATCCATCAGCTCATTTGCGAATTTACTCGCCATACTTCTCCCTGGACGACTCCGGGAAAACTGGATCAGCCAGCGCATGGCTAATGTTATTCCGCGTTCTGAGCGGACTTCCATGGGAACTTGGTAGGTTGCCCCTCCCACCCGACGGGCTTTCACTTCTACTAAAGGAGTGACATTCCGTACCGCTTCTTCAAATACCTCTAGCGGTTCCTTTCCGGTGCGTTCTTCAATAATTTTGAAGGCGTCATAGATAATCCGAGATGCTACTGATTTTTTCCCATGATGCATAATCCGGCGCACCATCATACTAAGCAGACGGCTGTTATAAACCGGGTCAGGGGGGACTGGGCGCTTTTTAACAACTGTACGACGAGACATAGTCAGCCTTTACAAAATACATACACGGCAAATTTAACTATTTATCCTGGAACTGATTATTTTTTCTCCAGCTTGAGGAGTTGCTTGAAAAAACAAGCCACTTCATCTCCCTATTTTCCTGATCAAGTTACCCAAAACAAACCGCTATGGGTTAAGTCTAGCAGGGTTTTGGCAGATTTAGAAAAGCTCTCTTGGTTTACTTAGGACGCTTGGTTCCGTACTTGGAACGACCTTGCTTGCGATCTTTCACACCCGCCGTATCTAGAGTTCCTCGAATAATGTGATATCGAACTCCGGGTAAATCTTTAACCCGTCCTCCTCTAATCATGACGACCGAGTGTTCTTGAAGGTTATGACCAATCCCTGGAATATACGCCGTCACTTCAAAACCCGAGGTCAGACGTACCCTCGCCACTTTCCGCAGGGCTGAGTTCGGTTTCTTGGGGGTTGTCGTGTAGACGCGGGTGCAAACACCCCGCCGTTGTGGGCATTGTTTCAGTGCCGGCGATTTGGTTTTCGCCTTAATTTTGGCACGTTCGCTACGAATAAGCTGCTGGATAGTGGGCATGAGTTAAGGCGTGTGATATTCCTTGAATCGTTTGCAAGTATTGACAAATTCTGATTGTACTGACTTTTAGGCAACAATGTCAATTTTTTGGTCGTTTGTCTTTGGTCATACTCGCCCAAGCGAGAAGCAAGCTACGTCCTTTGTCCTTTAATTACTCCTTACGCCGAGGAGCATTCCTCACGCTTTGACTCGAAATGAGTTTCCGCAGCCACAGGATTCAATGGCATTTGGATTATCAAAGCGAAACCCACCGCCCATGAGATCTTCGGAATAATCCAAGGTGAGGGTCGTTAAATGCTTAATACTTGCCTCATCCACGACAACGACGATGCCCTGACACTCATAGACGCGATCGCTCGCTCTGACGGCATGATCAAACTCCAGAGTATAGTATAAATCGGCACATCCTCCTGGCTTCACGCCTAAGCGTAATCGAGCTTGCTGTTGCTGGCGCTTGGTTTGCAGGCGTCTAATTTCAGCGATCGCCGCTTGACTCAGTGTAATCATTGGTTTTGTCCTGGATCAGAAATCACCTTGACAGGCAATTCTCAAAAACTCCTTCTATTGATGACGATGAGAACTTTCGTCACCTGGGGCAAAAAAATTTCCTCCCCTAGTATTAGGGAGGAGCAAATTTGGCGTCAAGCTATTGACATCCTCCCCGGCGTGAACGCACGGGGATTCCTACCAGTCGAACAATTTTAATTGTACGTACTCTCGGTGGGTTGACGGTTCTCCACACACTGCCTCATCCGAGGTCTTACACGCGCTCCCCGTCCATTTAACGTCGTGGGTCTGCCCGACCCCGACTTCTTGACAAGACTTCGCCTTGAGTCCAGCTTGTTCAATATTGACCGAGGCATTATCATCCCGGTCATGCTCTACACCACAATTGATACAGACGATTGTTCTGATCGATAGGTCTAATTTGCCCCACCGATACCCACATTCAGAGCAAACTTGGCTGGTGGGTTCCCATCGGCTGATGATTCGGAAGTCCCGGTTTTGAATACAGGTTTTCCCCTCACACAATGACCGGAATTTATACCACCCAGCTTGGCTAATTGCCCGTGATAATTTGCGGTTTTTGAGCATACCACCAACATTTAAATCCTCCAAGACAATCACTTGGTTCTCGTTGATTACCTTGGTAGACAATTTGTGCAGAAAGTCTTTACGCTTATCCCGTATCTGGGCATTGAGTTTGGCGACCTTAACCCGCATCCGTTCACGCCGTTTGCTGCCCCGTTCACGCTTGGCTAACCGCCGTTGGCATCGTTTCAGTTGGCGGTAGAGTCGGGAATAATCCGGGCTATCAACTTTATCCCCATTACTACAGGAAGCAAACGTCTTTAATCCTAAATCAATCCCGATGGATGGGTTCCTGGGCGGTTCAATTTCCGGCTCTACCTCGACGACAAAACTGAGGAAATATCTGCCCGCGCAATCTTTAATCACCGCGACCGAACTGGGTTGGGACGGCAAAGGACGCGACCACTTGACCTTAATGTCCCCAATCTTGGCTAGGTAGACCTTGGAGGTCTTGACCTTGAAACCATTTCGGGTGAACCGTGCCGTCTGGCGGTTGATTCGTCGCTTAAACCGTGGCGGGTTGACCCTTCTCCCTTTGCGCTTGCCAGACCGGGATTGAAAGAAGTTTTTAAAGGCTACACCTAAATCCGCAACCGATTGTTGCAAGGGAATAGCCGACACCTGCTTTAGCCATTCCCTATCCTCAGTATTCTTAGCCTGGGTGATGCACAGCTTTTGAAGTTCATTGTTTTTCGGCAATTTGTCTGACTGCTTGCACATCGCCAACGCATCATTCCAGACCACCCGAACACACCCAAACAACCGCGCCAATGATTGACGCTGACCAGGGGTGGGATAACATCGGTACTGGTATCGGCTTTTCATATTTACAGGGAGCTTATTCGCAGGGAAGCAAACTTTAGATAAAAAGCCGTCCTAGAAGGACGGGGCTTTAGACCCATTAATTTCGGTAAAGCACAGGTAAGCAATCTTAGCTACTTCAGACAATCTAACCTATTGTCAGGTGGACTCGCTGCGAGCGTAGTCATCTTCATAGCGAATAATGTCATCTTCGCCAAGATACTCGCCATTCTGTACTTCAATTAATACCAGCGGAATGACACCCGGATTTTCTAGGCGATGAGCATGTCCTTGAGGAACGTAGCTGGACTGATTTTGATGAATCAATAATTCCTTATCCCCGCAAATAACCTTCGCCATGCCACTGACAACAATCCAGTGTTCACTACGATGGTAGTGCATTTGCAGACTGAGGCGATGACCCGGCTTCACCTCAATACGCTTAATTTTGTATCCTCGCCCCTCTTCCAGAACAGTAAATGAACCCCAAGGTCTTAGTTCTGTAGCGGCAGCGCCTTCGGCAGTCAACGATCTGGGTAGGGTGATCGCCGAATCTTGAGGAACTGCTTGCTGAACCATAGTATTTCTCCTGAAAATAGTTACGACATTAATCGTGTGTAAAAACGTTTTATCGGCTTTTTAGCTATTGCCAGGTTCTCAACAACACAAAACCTAACCACAATCAACATTAGCAAATTCAGCTTAGATTTTGCACACATTAGAGGCTGGATTCGTCAAATTGTAGGAAGTCTTCACATTTAGAGGCTTGAGAGGCTTGAGCTTTATCGAAACTTTAAGAAAGGAGTCGGACAACAGAAAATGGTACACTTATTAAGTTTTGTAAATAAGCCTCAAACCCTGACAAAGGACACAGGACGAATGACAAATGACAATCTCCACCGTTAGCTTTTATTGTGTCCACCTACTTATAGGGTCGGAAGAGTCCTAAACCATTGTGAACCCGGGCGGCTGTATGAGGAGAACGATCTAGAAGATGACCCCCCAAATAGAGTCCAGTAGAACTGCCACCATCGAGATTGAGCGCATCAACCGCTCCCAGTTGTTGCATCAACTGCGCCGTTTCAGTTAAGTTGGGTCCTCTGCCACCGACACGATTATGGATAGCGGCAATAATTAGCGTGCCATTTGCTGTGATTCCGATCGCACTGCGAATGGCAGATTGTTGAGCAAAGGCATCACTAAATTTTTCGGCTTTGGCATCTAACACAATTTGGCGATTTTGCAGTAACAACGGACCTGCACCCAGGATATGAGGATAATTGTTAAACTCAATGGGCAAGGTTTTCTGTTCAATCTGAACGGTTGTGCCAAGGGTGAGTGATTGCGCGATCGCACTGGGATCATGCCCTCGGTTGGTAAGCAAATAACCATTAACTGGAATGACAAAGGATTCCTCTCCAGCGACTCCTCCAGGTAATTGAGCCGTAATCTGGTTATTCTGCACCACCCAAATCACTTCATTATCGGTTAAAGGGGTATAGGTTACGCCCCAAGCTGGGGTATAGCGAGATATCCCGGCTTGCACATAACCACTATTCAGAAATAGACTCGGAAACCGTTCTCCATTAGCGGTAATTAAGGTTTCCTGGAGGCTAAGGCGTCCAAATTTAAATTGATGCTGATCAGTCCACGCGATCGCACCTCGGTTGAGAATCGGTCCAGAATACCAATATCCATCCCGGCGGATCGCACCTAATGGTAATTGATTATTGCGGTTAAAGAAGCCACCATTAATTGCAGCCGCAGCTTTCCACAACTGCGCGGTTTTAATCAGGGGGGCGGTTCCCACTTGAGTTGTGGGATTACTCCAAATCGGTTTCAGCTTGACTTGCGGATTTTTGGGATCAACCTCTAGCCACACCACAGGAAATTGAGTATCAGCCAGAGTCGCAGTCCGCTGACGCCACCAAATACCAGGCGCCCACAGAATGTCTTTTTCCACCATGGCATTGGGACGAAGTTCGATAACTAAGCGATTGGGGTTGGGTAAACTAAAGACGTGTAACCGTAGATCATCTGGAATCGAAACGCCGATAGTGGTTTGGGTTTGAGTGGTTTCAACGCGGATAATCGGTTGATTCTCCGGCGCTGCATTGTTTTTCTCATCCCCCTCAATTGGGGACGTTTTAAGTGTTGATTGTGTAGGGGCGGGTTTTACTACTATCATTTCTTGCTTCACCCGGATGTGACTAAACCCGCCCTGACTAAGTTTTGAGTGTTGGGTGTTGAGTGTGGAGTTATCTGTCTCATCTCCCTCATCTTCCACCGCCGGAGGTGGAGTAAACTGTTCAATCACAGAGGGATTCGCGATCGCGTTTAAGATAATCGCCCCTTCACCAGGACTTCTGCTCACTTGCCAAGGTGTGGGACGATCTAAATCAAGGACAATTCTAAACCCCCATAGCTGCGTCTCTTGTCGGATACTGTCTAATCGTGCGGGTATAGAGGTTAACGCTAATGTATCTCCTTGACCTTGAAATTGCCATCCCACCTGTTGAGCAAACTCTGTAACATCTAAATAGCGATAAGCATCACGATGGTGAGCCACGAAAACGAGAGGCGTACTCAGGGGATTAGAAAACCACTGTATCGGTTGTCGCGTCCAATTGCGGGTACTCAACAATTCTAGTCCGAAGAGTTGTTGAACTCCTACATCACTGATACCTGTGCGAATGACTCCCCCAACCTGCCACTGTTTCCAAGCAAGGGGTACAATACGACCATTTAATAAGAGTTTTGTCCCTGTGCCAACGACTTGAGTAGGGGTTTGAGCTAATCTATGAGTCTGAGGCGAGGAAGTAGCGGCTTCAGCTTCTACCCATTCGCGATCGAGTTCAAGGGTTGACTGAACAACTAAACGTTGCAGAATTTCCCCCATGGTTAGACTCTCTATTACTAGGGATTCCGCACAACTAACACGTTTAGCGGTTAAACCTAGGCATGAAGTACAAATTGCTAAGAGTCCTATCACAATTTTGGCTTTATTCCGTGAGAAGACCTTTGTCATAATCTTGGCTTTGGTGTGAGATGAATTAACATTTAACCATACCGATAAACTAATTCCTGTATTGTAGGTCTATTCAAAAAATTAGTTTAACAATTCAGGCTAAACTCTATAGCACTACGCATTAAGGTTAGGACAATACAATTGGGTGAAAAGGCAACAGGCAATAGGCAATAGGCAACAGGGGAATGTCCTAACGTATCCCCGTAGGGCTATACATCGGCTGTTTTGCTATTGACAGCAATCTCGGCTCAAAAGTTCCAGTTAACCTTGGCTTTCAAGTTAAAATAGTCATTGACTTTAAAAGAAAGGGTAGGTAGTAAACCTGTCCAGTTTTGAGTTGATTTATAATCAAAAAAAACGGGAGACTCAAATGACTTTAGCCACAATCGCAACACCCAAAAAGGAATCCCCGCTTTTGTTTGAGGGAATGACATGGCGAGAGTTCAAAGCCGTTGAGCAATTGTTAGACCGCCCAGGATATCGACTTTCTTTTTTAGATGGAGTTTTGGAGATACGACGAATGCCTGGAGAACCCCACCAAACGGTTAAAGAAAGAATCGGTGCATTGTTGGAGTTTTACCTGTTGATGGCAGAATTTGACTTTACTCCAACTGGTTCAATGACGTTGGAAAGTGAAGGAGTTGCCGTCAAGCGAGAAGCTGATGAATCCTATAAACTAGCGCCGGGTCGAACCAATCCTGATCTGGCGATTGAGGTGGTGTTTACCAGTGGCGGTATCAACAAGTTGGAGATCTATAAGCGGCTGAAGATCAAGGAAGTTTGGTTTTGGGAAGATGGGGTGTTGGAACTTTATCACCTGCGAGGTGAGGGAAAGACACTTCACTATGAACAGATTAAGAGTAGTGAAGAAGTAAAAGGAATTGATCTGGATTTGTTGTTGCGTTGCATCACTATGGTGAATCATGTGGATGCCATTAAAACTTTTCAAAAGGCGCTGCAAAACTAACGTTTTATGGTATAGTTTTATCATGGGAAAATGTGTCCGCCTGTAGCTATAGAAGAATTCGCGATCGCACAGGTTGAATCAGTCGCATCGGGTACAGAAAAGTGGGGCAAGATTTTAGCGATCGCGTGAGACCATGAAGTAAGCTATTCTACCCAAAGCCTGATCGCCTAGAGATATATTCCCTTTTGTTGGGCTAAATTTATTGGTGACAGGCATCCCTGAATCTCCCAAATATCCTACTCTTGTGAGAGAATAATAGGAATTCCCCTCTGAATAATCTGAATAAAGGTTCCCCAAACCTCATGGTAGATCGCCGCAGCATCGCTATTGCCTTCCTCCCCCTGGTGGGACTAACTACCCTTGCGCCCCAAACCCTTGCCCAATCTATCACGCCAGCCGCTGATGACACGGGTACGATTGTTCAACAGGAGGGCAACACCTACACGATTACGGGGGGTACACAAGTTGACTCTAAAATATTCCACTCCTTTGGGGAACTCGGACTCTCACCCAACGAAATTGCCAACTTTCTCTCCAATCCCAATATCCAAACGATCTTCGGGCGAGTTACTGGGGGAAACCCTTCGATTATCCAAGGTTTACTGCAAGTCACTGGGGGTAATAGTAACCTGCTGCTGATGAACCCCGCCGGGATTGTGTTTACTCAAGGGGCAAGTTTTAACATTCCTGGCAGTTTAACCGTCACCACCGCCGACGCCATTGGTTTTGAGAGTGGCTTCTTTCCGGCGACAGGTAATGTTAACTATCAAAATCTGTTGGGTGCGCCCAATCAATTTATTTTTACAGGTGATAATGGCAGTATCGTCAACGCGGCTGAAGTTGAACTGAACCAGGGAAATTTGGCACTCATCGGTAGCAGTGTGATTAATACTGGAACCCTCAGCACTGCTAATGGGACGATTACGATTACGGCTGTCCCTGAAAATAAAACCGTCAGGATTAACCAAGCGGGAATGGTGTTGGGTTTAGAAATTAGTCCGGCTGATTTGGAGAGTGGTATTCAGGCGACAGACTTAGCCCGGTTACTCACAGGTTCCAATCTGCAAGACGACACAGGAATCAGTGTTGATGCCAACGATGAACTCAGGTTAACAGATACCAACAGTCCCCTAGATACGGCAGGTCATGTGACGATTGCGGGTCAAGTTGAGGGGAATCAAGTTCATCTGGCGGCGGCGAATCAGGTTAACCCCGTTGGCAATCCAGAAACCTTAATTCGCACTCATAACGGGGAATACAGCGCCCCTACCGTTACCCGGTTTGCCGCTAATCCAACGGATGCTAACCACTACATTTTCCTAGATGCGACTGTCCCTAATTACAGTGATTTACTCTTCGGGGGTGAGGCGGGAACCACAACGGTGGTGGTTACGCCGAATGAAAATGGCGTTGAGAGGATTACTGAAACTCTAACCACGCCAGGACTGAGTTTAGTCGATGCGCTGCATATTGTCTCAGAAGGGAGTGAGGGGAATTTCTGGTTAGGGAACGCCTTTGTCGATAGTAATACGATCCGTCAATATCAACTTCAAATGGCGACGTGGAATCAGGGATTGAATGTAGGGGCAGATATTTTACTCTATGCCTGTTTTGTGGCATTGGGGAGTAGTGGTGACGCTTTGCTGAATACCCTGGCAAGTTACACAGGGGCAGATGTGGCGGGTTCTACGAATTTGACTGGCTTCGGGGGAGATTGGCAGTTAGAACGGAGTGTGGGGGAGATTCAGGCGACTGCACCGTTTGAGGGGAGTGTGTTGGCGAATTATGGGGATACGTTACAGGTATTTACAACTACCAATGGGAATGATGCTGGGATAGGTTCACTGCGACAAGCGCTTCTGAATGCTAATGCTGCTGATGGAGATGATCAGATTCGCTTTATACCTGGGTTAACTGAAGTAACGCTGACATCCGATGAGTTATTTATTGATACCAGGAATGGGGATTTGATAATTGACGGTAATTCCGGTGGTGCGAGTAATGTGATTGTTGAACGCAGTACTGTCGCCGGAACGCCCAATTTCCGTATTTTCGATATTACGGGGGATGGCAATGTCACTATGGATACCTTGACGATTCGTAATGGTGTTAGTCTCGGCGCAGGTGGTATAGCTTGGGGTATTGGACCGGGAACGCTACGTCTGACTGACAGTACTGTGAGTGACAATTCCGGTGACGGCATTTCTGCTGGTAGTATAGCTAGTGATGGTGCGGTGCTACTGGAAAACAGCACTGTGAGTAATAATTCTCGTCATGGCATTCGCAGCATTGGTACAGTGACTCTGACCAACAGCACTGTGAATAATAATTCTGGTGACGGTATAGACGCTCACGGTGCAGTGACTCTAACTGACAGTACTGTGCATGACAATTCCAGTGACGGCATTTATAGCCGAGTAGATGTAGTAACACTCAACAATAGCAGTGTGAGTAATAATTTGGCTTTTGGCATTTACGCTTCGGGTGCGGTGACACTCAACAACAGCACTGTGAGTGAAAATTCCCGTGAAGGCATTCACAGCATCCATAGTACAGTCACTCTCAATAACAGTACGGTGAGGGGTAATTCTGGTCGTGGCATTACCAGTAGTGATGCGATGCTACTGGAAAACAGCACTGTGAGTGACAATCTTGGTGGCGGCATTCGCAGCACAGATGCTGTAACTCTGACCAACAGCACTGTGAATAATAATTCTGGTGACGGTATAGACGCTCACGGTGCAGTGACTCTAACTGACAGTACTGTGCATGACAATTCCAGTGACGGCATTTATAGCCGAGTAGATGTAGTAACACTCAACAATAGCAGTGTGAGTAATAATTTGGCTTTTGGCATTTTAGCTGGGCGTGCGGTGACACTCAACAACAGCACTGTGAGTGAAAATTCCCGTTACGGCATTCGCAGCATCCAGAGTACAGTCACTCTCAATAACAGTACGGTAAGGGGTAATTCTGTTCGTGGCATTCTCGCTAATGGTGCGATGCTACTGGAAAACAGCACTGTGAGTGACAATCTTGGTGGTGGCATTCGCAGCGCAGATACCGTAACCCTGACCAACAGCACTGTCAATGGAAATTCGGCAAGCGGATCTGGCGACGGTCTTTTCAGCGGATTTGGCGGCGGTCTTTTCAGCAGCAGTGGAGTAACCATTATCAACAGCACCATAAGTGGCAATATAGCAACAGGTGACGGCGGCGGTATTAACACCCGTGGTGGCGGCACAATCATTAACAGCACTATCACCAATAACACAGCCGAATCCAATGGCAATGGGATAGGAGATGGCGGTGGTATCTATAATTCAACTCTTTTGGGCGGCAACACTTTAACCATCCGCAACAGCATTGTTGCCGGTAATTTTGATCTCGGCGGTAGGATTCACCCTGATGTTTCAGGTAGAGCTACTATTAATGGTGATGCGAATAACCTCATCGGCGACCCCACAGGCGCAAACGGTACTATCGGTACAGGGAGTGACCTCACTTTTGCCAGTTTAGGTATCACTACTATCAACCAAATTCTTGCTCCCTTAGCTGACAATGGCGGCTCAACTCAAACCCATGCTCTCGTTCCAGGGAGTCCCGCCCTAGATGCGGGGAATAATGCTAATATTCCTGCTGGTATAACGACTGACCAACGAGGAGGAATCCGCATTATTAATGACCTCGTTGATATTGGTGCATTTGAGTCCCAAGGCTTTACTTTAAATGTCACAGGTTCACCTCAAAGTACACTAGTCAATACGGCTTTTGCTGACTCATTGACTGTGCAAGTATTAGAGAACTTTGCTAATCAGCCGATTCCAGGTGTTCCTATCAGGTTCAATGCTCCATCGAGTGGTGCATCAGGCAGTTTGGGTAACGGGACAACCGTCCTCACCAATCCTCAAGGTATCGCCGAGAATCCGGTAACGGCAAATACAATTGCGGGCAACTATCAAGTCATCGCTACCGCTAACGGTTTACAGTTGACACCCTTTGATTTAACCAACACAGATAACCCAACTCAACCGCCATTAACTCCTCAACCCGAACCCCAATCCCCCTCAACTCCTCAACCGATTAATCCTGTCAATCCCATCAATGACTCGTCTGGCAATCCAACAATTAATCCTGTCAATCCCATCAATGAATCATCTGCCAATCCAATAATTAATCCTGTCAATCCCATCAATGACTCGTCCCCGAATTCAACGATTAATCCCGTCAACCTACTCCAATTGCCCCAAAACCCACCCCCAATAGTCCAAGCTCAAATTCCTGACCTAAAACTCGATATTGTGGCAGAAATTGAGGAATATTTGACTCGTCAGTATGAGGATTATTTAGGGTTTTCCGATACTCCAACGACCAACCAAGCCGAATCCCAAGCCATCCTCCGCCGCATTGAACAAGAAACGGGAACTAAACCTGCACTACTCTATGCTGTTTTTGTTCCTAGTAACGCCCCCTCACTAACACCAACTCCAGGATTAAATCTCAACAAAAAACTAGAAACGCCGGAAAGTGGACGCGACAGCAGTCAGGATCAACTAGAATTAATTATTGTTACCGCTGAAGGGCAACCCATACGCCGTCCTATACCGGGTGCAACACGAGAAAAAGTTCTCCAAACCAGTCAACAGTTACGTCGCGCTGTCACTGATATTCGCATTCCTCGCCCTTACCTCCCGGCGGCACAACAGCTTTATCAATGGTTAGTTGCTCCCATTGAATCGGAGTTAAATACCCACCAAATTGATACTATTTCCCTTCTCGTCGATAGTGGTTTACGTTCCCTACCCATGGCAATTTTGCATGATGGGAATGAGTTTCTTTTGGAGAAATACAATGTTAATTTAATGCCCAGTATTTCCTTGACGGATACTCGCTATGCGAATATAAAGAATCTGAAAGTGTTAGCGATGGGGGCATCCGAATTTACCGACCAAAATCCCTTACCTGCCGTTCCGGTAGAGTTATCAATAATTACGGAGAAACTCTGGCAAGGTCAATCGTTTCTCAATACTACATTCACGCCCCAACAGTTGAAAACAGTTCGGAATCAAACTCCCTTTGGCATCCTGCATCTAGCCACCCATGGTGAATTTAAATCCGGCAAACCCGAAAACTCTTATATTCAGTTTTGGCAGACAAAATTAGCCCTTGACCAAATCCGAGGATTGGGATTAAATAACCCCCCGGTGGAACTAATGGTATTAAGCGCCTGTCGCACTGCTTTAGGGGATGAGGAGGCGGAGTTAGGATTTACCGGATTAGCAGTACAAGCGGGGGTTAAATCTGCCGTGGGAAGTCTCTGGTATGTCAGCGATGAAGCGACATTGGGATTAATGACCACCTTTTATTCCTACTTAAAACAAGCGCCGATTAAAGCTGAAGCATTACGACAAACACAGTTAGCGATGATTCGGGGTGAGGTGCGAATCGAAAAGGGTCAACTGATTACGCCGAATTTTACCCTTCCTTTACCACCCCAGTTGGCTGAATTACCGGATAAGGAACTTACTCATCCGTATTATTGGAGTGCATTTACGTTAGTCGGAAGTCCTTGGTAAAACAGGCAATGACTCTATTGAAACGAGATAAAGCTATCTTAAGCTTATAAATATGGCGTACAGCGATTTTACTACCCTCAGCAAAGTCAGAATAACATTTAACCTAACGATAATTGATGCTATCTAGGGTGCCGTGACGACAGGAATGATTTGGAAGTTTATCAAGTTAGTTGATCAAACAGCTTTTATTGATTTAAACGATTACTTCATTAAAGAAGTTAACCAAATATTAGGAATATTATCGACTCCCTTAGGTCAACACCTATCCCATAGAAATGAATAGCTCATCAGCGAATCACCTGCACATCGACAGACAGATTGAGAGCAGCCCAGGCGCGATCGCAGGTCAAAACTCGAACTCCCAATCGCCATCCCAGACTCAAACAGGCACGATCTCCCAAAGATAATCCCGCTTGCCGCGTTAACTCCCACAGTCGTCCTACCATTTCCCCATCCTCCAGGGTAAACGGCTCTACCGTCAACCCCAGTGCCTGCAAATCATCCACCATGCCATCCACCTCGACTCCAGCCGCGATCGCCTTCTGCACGACTTCCGCCCAGTTCACACTGGATATCACCGACTCAGTTAACACACTATCTACAACCTCTTCTCCCGGCTCACCCTTGAGATAAGCCAGCAAAGCTGAAGCGTCCAACACTACCGTCATTCAGTCTCTTCCTTTCTCGCGGCTTGGCGACGTTCAGCGATCAACTCATCGACCAAACTGCGATTTTTGGGTATCTGTGCGAACCGTGCCTTCAACTTTTGCTTAATCGCCTCTGGCTTTTCCAACACCAACCGCCCCGCCTCCTCACGGGCAACTAGCTTATCCCCTTCCTCAAACCCCAACAATCGCCGCAATGCTGCCGGAATGACTAACCGCCCCTGACGACCCAAATGTACTTCTACGGATTTGGATAGTTCACTCATCTGCTTTATTTGTGTCACATTATTCATTCTATGCCACGGATTGTAAAATGTGGCATTACTCCAGAGTGAGCAAGGAAACACCAATGCTCTTGGCTCCTCCAGATAAAATTGTTTGCAGCTAGGTCGATTAATCGGTTAATAGTTTAAACTCATGGCATAAGGGATTGCCAGAGTCAAGTATTTTCGCTAAGATAAATCTCCCCATCTAAAGAGCTTCATTTGAGAACCAAAGTGGCTGACCCTTCTGGGTCTGTAGTTTAGTGGCTGATGCTACTCCGTCTGCCAACCGTATATATAAAACTATTTAGGACAACCACGCCAACTGGACACGAGATGACTCACACAATGATGACTAGAGAGTGAATTAACGTCAATTATTTCTCTATTTTTCAGTTTTGCAATGGAACGGGCGATGTCGTAGCTAACTTGGATAGAACGGAGATTTTGCCGTACTGGTAATCAAGTTCTAGTTACCGTAAAGTGGGCGAGAACAACTAACGAACGATAAGACAAGGGTTTCAAGGTTTATACCCATTGCCCCCCTACCTCTAGTGACGAATGACCAGTGACCAATGACCAATAACACTAGGAACTATCTTATGACAAACAGGAGCATCAACCCAAATCAACAGCATCAATCTTGGAGTCGAGACGATGTAGCCTATCCAGGACAACGATGGTTGGTGGAAGAACGAGATGCTTGCGGTGTTGGCTTTATCGCCTCCGTCGCAGGTATCGCCAGCCATGAACTGATTGAACAGGCACTTTCGGCATTAACCTGTTTAGAACATCGCGGCGGTTGTAGCGCTGACCGAGATTCGGGTGATGGCGCTGGCTTGATGACAGCTATTCCTTGGGGTTTGTTTAAATCTTGGTTTGAGGAACAAGGAATCACCATGCCACCAACAGAACAGTTGGCGGTGGGTATGGTATTTTTACCCCAAGATGGGACATTGGCGACTAAAGTGCGGCACATTGTTGCCGACGTCTTCAAACACGACGGTTTTACCGTATTGGGTTGGCGTGTCGTTCCCCTAAACGAGTCAGTGGTTGGACCGCAAGCCCTAGAAAATCAACCGCACATTGAGCAAGTTATTGTTAGCTGCCCCAATCAAAGCGAAGATGATCGGGAACGTCTTCTCTATAAAACCCGCCGTCGCATTGGCAATGCTTTAGAAGCCAATGGCACCCTGCATTGGTCTGATGATTTATATATTTGCTCCCTCTCCAGTCGCACAATTGTCTATAAAGGCATGGTGCGTTCTGCGGTACTGGGTGAATTTTATCAGGACTTAAAACATCCTGAGTTTCAAAGCCCCTTTGCCGTCTATCATCGCCGTTTTAGCACCAATACCCTACCCAAATGGCCCCTAGCCCAACCGATGCGGTTATTGGGACATAATGGGGAAATTAATACCCTGCTGGGTAATATTAACTGGATGAAGGCGCGGGAAGCGGATTTATCGCATCCGGTGTGGGGGAGTGAAATCGAAGATCTCAAGCCCACCGTTGATCCGGATAATAGTGACTCCGCTACCCTGGATAATATATTTGAGCTACTCGTGCGATCGGGTCGTAGTCCTTTGGAAGCCTTGATGATTATGGTGCCCGAAGCCTATAAGAATCAGCCCGATTTGCAGGATCATCCGGAAATTGTTGATTTTTACGAATATTACAGCGGTGTTCAAGAACCTTGGGATGGTCCGGCGCTGTTAGTCTTTAGTGATGGTCAAGTTGTGGGTGCAACCCTTGACCGCAATGGATTGCGACCTGCCCGTTATAGTATCACCCGGAATGGTTATGTGGTGGTTGGATCAGAAGCGGGTGTCGTAGATTTACCCGAAGCGGACATCGTGGAAAAGGGTAGACTTGGACCCGGACAGATGATTGCTGTGGATTTAGCCAACCACGAAATTCTCAAAAACTGGGACATCAAACAGCGAGTTGCCCAACGGCTACCCTACGGGGACTGGCTGAAACAGCATCGTCAGGTTTTATCCCCTCAAGGGTTTACCGATTCAACTCAACTCGACGCCCAAACCTTGCTACAGCAGCAAACCGCCTTTGGGTATACGGCTGAGGATTTGGATATGATCCTGGAACCGATGACGACTCAAGGGAAAGAACCCACGTTCTGTATGGGAGATGATATTCCCTTAGCTATCCTCTCCGATAAGCCGCGCCTGCTGTATGACTATTTTAAACAACGCTTTGCCCAGGTAACCAATCCACCGATTGACCCATTGCGGGAAAGTCTGGTGATGTCCTTAAGTATAGAACTGGGTCAACGGGGGAATCTGTTAGAGGCTAAACCAGAGTATGCCCAATTGCTGAAACTGAAAACCCCGGTTCTGAATCAAGCCGAGTTAAATGCGGTAAAAACCTCTGGGTTTGCCACAACAGAACTCTCCACCTTATTTGAGATTAGTGCTGGTCCGGATGGGTTAAAAGCCGCTATTGACAGATTATGTGACCAAGCTGATCAAGCTGTGAAATCTGGCTCAAAAGTGCTGATTTTGAGCGATAAAATTGGTGGAAGTGTAGGAGAAAATACCAGTTATATTCCGCCGCTATTGGCAGTCGGGGCGGTTCACCATCATCTGATTCGCGACGGATTGCGGATGAAAGCCTCCCTGGTTGTAGAAACGGCGCAATGTTGGAGTACCCATCATTTTGCTTGTTTGATTGGGTATGGGGCTTCGGCAATTCATCCCTATTTGGCATTGGAATCTGTGCGTCAGTGGTGGTCGAATCCCAAGACCCATAAATTGATGGATCGGGGTAAAATTGAACCTTTAACCATTGACGCGGCACAGAAAAATTACCGTAAGGCGGTGGAAGCGGGTTTATTAAAAATCCTGTCCAAAATGGGGATTTCCCTACTCTCGTCTTACCAAGGGGCGCAGATTTTTGAGGCATTGGGAATTGGTGCAGAGGTATTAGATTTAGCCTTTCGCGGTACAACCTCCCGCCTGGGTGGTTTGAATCTGGCAGAATTGGCACAGGAAGTGATTGCTTTCCATCAACGGGCGTTCCCGGAGTTGACGGGTAAGAAACTGGAAAACTTTGGCTTTATCCAGTATCGTCCCGGTGGGGAATATCACATGAATAGCCCGGAGATGGCAAAGGCGCTGCATAAAGCCGTGGCGTCTTTTAATGGTCAAGGTTCATCGGTTAAAAACGGAAACGGCAAAACTGACAACGGAAAGACCGCTTATGACCATTATGATGTCTATAAAAAATACCTGGAAGACCGCCCAGTGACGGCGTTACGGGATTTACTAGACTTCAGGAGCGATCGCGTCCCCATCCCCATCGAAGAGGTAGAACCTGTGGCGGATATTGTCCAGCGTTTCTGTACGGGGGCGATGTCCTTGGGTTCCTTGTCACGAGAGGCACATGAAACCTTAGCCATTGCCATGAATCGGATTGGTGGGAAATCCAATTCCGGTGAAGGGGGCGAAGACCCAGTTCGGTTTAAAGTCTTGGATGATGTGGATAATCAGGGGAATTCGCCTACATTGCCCCATCTTAAAGGACTACGGAATGGGGATACAGCGAGTTCTGCGACCAAACAGGTAGCCTCAGGGCGCTTTGGTGTAACGCCAGAGTACCTGATCAGTGGCAAACAATTGGAAATTAAAATGGCTCAGGGTGCGAAACCCGGAGAAGGGGGACAGTTACCGGGGAAAAAGGTGAGTCCTTATATTGCTATGCTGCGACGGTCTAAAGCCGGTGTACCGCTGATTTCACCGCCCCCCCATCATGATATCTATTCGATTGAAGACCTCGCCCAGTTGATTTTTGACTTGCATCAGATTAACCCAGAGGCGAAGGTGTCGGTAAAATTGGTGGCAGAAATTGGCATTGGTACGATCGCAGCAGGTGTGGCAAAGGCAAATGCTGATGTGATCCAAATTTCTGGTCATGATGGTGGAACTGGCGCATCTCCCTTAAGTTCGATTAAACATGCGGGTGTTCCTTGGGAATTGGGTGTCACCGAGGTACATCGAGCGCTGATGAGGAATCAATTGCGCGATCGCGTGATTTTACGGGCAGATGGCGGCTTCAAAACCGGCTGGGATGTGGTGATGGCGGCGTTAATGGGTGCGGAAGAATATGGCTTTGGTTCGGTGTCGATGATTGCGGAAGGCTGCATCATGGCGCGGATTTGTCATACGAATAACTGTCCAGTTGGGGTAGCGACACAGCAGGATCATTTGCGGAAGCGGTTTACCGGAATCCCCGATCATGTAGTCAACTTCTTCTACTTTGTCGCCGAAGAAGTGCGATCGCTCTTGGCACGGTTAGGCTATCGTAAGTTAGACGAGGTAATCGGTCGGGCGGATTTATTGCAGCAACGCCAAGATGTCGCGTTAACTAAGACGGCGACGATATCGGTGAAATGCTTAACCGATTTACCCGATACGCGCACGGATCGTTCCTTCCTCAACCATGAGGAGGTTCACAGTAATGGATCTGTTCTCGATGATCAATTATTATCTGATCCAGAGATTCAAGCCTGCATCGCTAACCACGGTACAATCACCAAAGACGTAGCGGTGTTGAATACCGATCGCAGTGTCGGGACACGTCTAGCGGGTGCGATCGCCAAAAAATACGGTAATAATGGCTTTACCGGACAGATTAACCTCAACTTCAAAGGTGCAGCTGGACAAAGCTTTGGTGCTTTTAATCTGCCCGGAATCACCCTAAACCTAGTTGGGGAAGCCAATGATTATGTAGGTAAAGGGATGCATGGGGGGGAAATTATTATCACGCCCCCCACTGAAGCCACCTACAACCACGCCGAAAATGTGATTGTCGGTAATACCTGCCTCTACGGTGCCACAGGCGGTACTTTATTCGCCAATGGCTGGGCGGGTGAACGATTCGGTGTCCGCAATTCTAAAGGTCAAGCCGTGATTGAAGGCGCTGGCGATCACTGCTGTGAATACATGACAGGCGGTGTGATTGTGGTTTTAGGTCATGTTGGGCGCAATGTGGGTGCAGGGATGACAGGTGGTTTAGCCTACTTCTTGGATGAAGATGCACAATTTCCAGAAAAAGTCAACCCCGAAATTGTGAAGATGCAACGGGTAACCACATCGGCTGGGGAACAGCAGCTAAAAGCCCTGATACAAGCCCATGTTGACCGCACCGGAAGTGATAAAGCCAAGACAATTCTGGCAAATTGGTCGGAATTTTTACCGAAATTCTGGCAAGTCGTGCCCCCCTCGGAAGAAGATACCCCAGAAGCCAATCCCGATGCGGTGGCAGAACGGGAGTTAAGTCCAGTTCAGTAAAACCTCGTAGAGACGTTGCCTGCAACGTCTCTACAGTTCCCGAATGCTAGAACCGTTACGTTTTCATAAACAAAAATCAACGCCAAATAAAGCCCAGTCCCATCAATCTACCTGCTCCGGGTCAATACCCAACTCTCTCAACCGCTGTGCCAACCTTTCTGCTCGTTGCCGTTCAGCCTCTGCCCGTTGTCGTTCAGCCTCTGCCCGTTGTCGTTCAGCCTCTGCCCGTTGCCGTTCATCTTCTGCTCGTTGTTCAGCGTCTTCGACTCGTAGCTGAGTTTCTTCTAGGCGGCGTTGAATCTCCAGATAACTGGCAAATGGGTTACCATCAGGACGATAAAGCTGCAACTGTTCCCCAGACAGATCAAAGCGAATACCTAGTCGGGGACTCACCCAATTATTCATCTCATCAATTACATCCAAACGAGACTCAGAACGCAACCAACCACTCAAATCATTTTTATTCGGGTCGTACAGATAGTATTCCTCAACACCGTAGCGATCATAAAATACCTGCTTCTTATTCATTTCCGTTAAGGTATTACCAGGAGAGAGAATTTCAAACACCACCTGCGGCGCGATATTCCCCTCATTCCACTGCTGGTAAGAACCTCTATCACCCTTGGTAGCACCAAAGACAATCATCACATCAGGGGCTTGACGAATTTTATTATTTCCTTGAACGGGATACCACAACAAATCCCCCGCGACAAACACATTGGCATCATCAGCGAAGAGCCACTCTAAGTTGTAGTAGATGACCATAATCCAGCGAAATTGCTTGGTATTGTCTGCCATCGGTTGACCATCACTTTCCGGGTAAATGACATCTTCTTTCGTCTGCGTCTCTAGTCGAAAAACCATAACCCTACTCTCCATTCAAGACTATCTAAGGCTACTAAGATTAAGCGTACCAGTGAGGAAAGTCAGGTAGAGAGGTAGCATGCTACGTCTGGCACATTTCACTATTCCCTATTCCCTATTCCCGCAACGCGATAGCGCTAGAACCGTTACGTTTTCACCAATCCTTTTTGAATTGCCAGAACAGCGGCTTGAGTGCGATCGCGCACGTCCAATTTTTGTAAAATGGCATGAACATGAACCCTGACTGTCCCTGTGGCAATATGTAAGAGTTGCCCAATTTCTTGATTACTCTTACCCGCCGCAATCAGCGCCAGAATTTCCTGTTCCCGCTGAGTCAGAGGATTGGCGGACGATTCATCTGTAGATTGGGCAACCTCCGGAGTCTGTTCTCCCACAGCGGCGCGAATTTCACGGGTACTGGTTTTGTCCCACCATGATGCCCCCGCCGCCACAGAACGCAGTGCTAGGATTAATACTTCTGCTTCAATGCCTTTGAGACAGTATCCAGAAGCCCCCACTGCTATTAGCCGCTCAATTAGAGGTTTCTGGGAATGAGAGGTTAGGACTAAAATCGGTAATTCTGGGTGCTGCTGCTTAATTTGACGACAGGCTTCCACACCACCAAGTCCGGGTAGTCCCACATCCAACAGTACAACATCGGGTAGATACTGATTGGTTAATTCCACCGCCGTTTCGCCATCTACCGCCTCTGCGACAATTTCTAATCCTGGTTCTTGCTGCAATCGCGTCGATAGTCCTAAGCGGAACAGTTCATCATCTTCTACGAGTAGAATCCGCATTCGTTATTTGTCATTTGTTTATGTCATACCAAATCCGCCTTTATTACTCCCTGTAAGAGGCGATTGAAATCGCTGCTATACAAACAAAGTCCGCCTGCGCGGACTGGGTTATAACGGGGGTGGCTAACCCGGATTTGGTATTATTCATCATTCGTCTTTAACATAAGCCGGCACTTTAAACCCAAACAGCGCTCCTTTAGGTTTTCGGTTCTCTGCCCAAATTGTACCGCCATGGGCTTCAATAATCTGCCTCGTCAGGTATAGTCCTAGTCCCGAACCTGTGGCTTGACGATTGGTGTGTCCTTGATAAAATCGCTCGAATAGGTGAGGTAATTCTTCCTCTGTAATGCCTTGTCCACTATCAAGCATCCTGACAACTTGATACTCTCCAGGGGATGCTACTCTCACTTCGACTTTACCGCCACGGGGGGAATGGTTGATCGCATTAACCAGTAAATTGGCAAACACTCGCTGCAATTGTAAAGCATCCCCATTCACCCATAAAGAACGGCGAAAGTCCGATTCACTTTGATTCAGGAGGATATGCACCCGACGGCTAGCGGCTAAATCGGTGAAGGTGGCAATCACTTCCTCTGCTAACGCCACCAAATTTACAGGTTGGCGTTGGAGTTTTAGCCCCACAGCAAAGGTTCCAGCTATCAGCCAACAGGTTTTATTGTGCTGGTTTTGAGGGAAAAACGTCGGTTTTATAGCCAGTAATCGGCGCAACATTATAATTCGCTTTGTTTGTTTTATCCAAGCCTATAGACTACTCCTAATCTAGCCTAAACTTGACGTTCAGCTACCAACTATATCTCTAAGTATATATCTTTGATTAAATCTCAATATTCATTGAATATAAATCCGTATATAATCCGATAAATTTAAGCTATTTTTCAAAAATAAATAAATTTATACTCGATGGATGATGTCCATTTTTCCCTGAGAGTTAATAATTAAATTATTGAAAACTCGCTTACCATTCCCAGAACAGCTATCGAGGCAAAACCATGTTTACATTGTCAATCCACCTGATTCACTATCAGATTCAATGGCATAGCCGCCAATTCGGGATAAACTTTTCGGTTCTGCCGATACCCAAAGAATGCCTACTCATGAATAGTGTGAGACTCACCCACGGAATTGCCTCCACAATTGAAGCGGCAATGAATTGCGGACAGGACTTTCTCTTGGTCGCATTGCCCGACGCGATCGCGTCCATTTACGAAGTTCTAACTGACAACAGTGATGCCCTATTCCAGTCGGACGGAATTCGTCCCTTACAAAGGACAAAAGACAAATGACAAATGACCAATGACCAATGACAATCACCGCCGTTAAACTTTATTGTCACCACCCACTTATTTATGTTACAAGGCTTTTTCCAAATTGCCATAATTTTAGCAATATTAGTGGCAATTGTTCCCTTTTTTGGCACCTATATGGCGAGGGTATTCTTGGGTGAGAGAACCATTCTCGACCCAATTCTAACACCGATTGAACGAGTCATTTATAAGCTAATTGGAGTCCGCCCGCAACGGGATATGACTGGTTGGCAGTATGCCAAAGGCGTGCTTTACAGCAACCTCGCCATGTTTGTTCTGGTGTATTTAATCTTCATGCTTCAGGGGATTCTACCTTTGAATCCCACAGAATTAGATGCACCGAGTTGGGACTTAGCCCTACACACGGCGATTTCCTTTGTTACTAACACCAATCAGCAGCATTACTCTGGCGAAACCACATTCAGTTATGCCTCTCAAATGCTAGCCCTGGGGTATTTAATGTTTACGTCAGCGGCGACAGGTTTGGCAGTAGGAATCGCATTCATCCGAGGGTTAACAGGTCGATCCCTGGGGAACTTCTATGTGGATTTAACCCGATCAATCACCCGAATTTTGCTGCCGATTTCTCTAGTTGGGGGATTAGTCTTACTCATCCTCGGTGTCCCCGAAACCTTAGCTGGATCGGCGGTTGCCACCACCTTAGAAGGTGCCACACAATACATTGCCAGAGGTCCAGTTGCTCACTTTGAAATGATTAAAGAACTGGGCGAAAACGGGGGAGGATTTTTTGGCATCAACTCAGCCCATCCCTTTGAAAACCCCAACGGTGCGACTAACCTGATTGAAACGATTAAGTAGGTTGGTGGAAATAAACTCAACCATATTAAGTTATGTTAACAAGCCTCAAACCCTTACAAATGACGAATGACCAATGACGAATGACGTAGCTTGCTTCTCGCGAAAGCGAGTTCCCCACCGTTAACTTTAATTGTCCCCACCTACTTACCATGTTGGTTATTCCCGCCGCACTCATTTACACCTACGGCATCTTTGCTAATAATAAAAAGCCAGGCTGGTTACTCTTTGGCATGGTTTTTTTGATCTATGCCGTCCTGATTGTAGTTGCTGCCATCGGTGAGTATCAAGGGAATCCCTTAGTCAATAATCGTTTAGGTGAATTGGCAACAAACTTGGAAGGAAAAGAAGTGCGCTTTGATTGGGCATTAACAGCCCTTTGGGCAGTCTCTACCACAGGAACGATGTGTGGTGCAGTGAACGGAATGCATGATTCATTGATGCCACCGGGAGGTTTTACCACCCTATTCAATATGTTCCTACAAATTGTTTGGGGGGGTCAAGGAACGGGAACTGCCTATCTGTTTACCTTCTTAATCTTGACGGTATTTCTCACCGGATTGATGGTGGGGCGAACCCCCGAACTCTTTGGACGCAAGATTGAAAAGCACGAAATTGTTCTGGCGAGTGTAATTTTGCTAGTCCACCCGATTATGATTTTGATTCCTGGTGCGATTAGTATTTCCTTCGCGGATACGATGGGTTTGCCAGATGTAGAAACCCTAGCCGGAATTACGAATCCCGGCTTTCACGGCATCTCCCAAGTTATCTATGAATATGCCTCTGCTGCTGCTAATAACGGGTCAGGATTTGAAGGCTTAGCCGATGGTACGTTGTGGTGGAATTTGACAGCCAGCATTAGCCTTTTGGCAGGACGCTACATCCCCATTATTGCCCTATTGCTGTTAGCCGACAGTATGTACCGGAAACAGCCTGTACCAGAAACAACAGGTACGCTACGCACCGATACGGCATTGTTTACCAGTGTAACGGCTGGCGTGATTCTCATCCTTGGCGCCCTCACCTTCTTCCCTGTACTAGCCCTAGGACCAATTGCCGAAGCCTTTCAAATTGCCGCTGGCGGTTAGCATTCAGCCTTTCATCACCCGGACTAGACCCATTGATTATCCATCGTTACGGTATGAACACCAAAAAACCTCTGGAAACACCCCAAAAACCACCTCGCCGTCGTGAGAATCGACAGCAAAATAAACGAGGGCGAGTCAATACCAAAGGACTCTACAAACGCGCGTTACGGGAAGCTTTCCTCAAGCTGAACCCCCGCGTGATGATGAAAAACCCAGTCATGTTTGTGGTTTGGGTGGGTACAATCATCACCATTTTGCTGGCGCTATATCCGAGTTTGTTTGGTCCGGTGCCTGGAGACAATCAGCGCTTATTTAATAGTCTGGTTGCCATCATTCTCTTACTCACGATTCTATTTGCCAATTTTGCCGAAGCCGTAGCAGAAGGGCGGGGTAAAGCACAAGCAGATTCCTTGCGTTCGACTCAATCCGATACCGTCGCCCGGAAACTTTTGCCTGATAAGACGGTGGTAGAGGTGAGTTCCACCGAATTGCATAAAGGTGAAACCATTAAAGTGATTGCCGGTGACATCATTCCCGCCGATGGGGAAGTGATTGAAGGGGTGGCTTCGGTTGATGAATCCGCTATTACTGGGGAATCCGCCCCGGTTCTCAAGGAACCCGGTTCTGATGTGGCAAGTTCGGTGACAGGGGGAACCCGGATTCTATCTGATGAACTGATTATCCGGGTAACGGCAGAGCCGGGTCAAGGATTCCTGGATAGGATGATTGCTTTGGTGGAAGGGGCACAACGCAGCAAGACGCCGAATGAGATTGCTTTAACTGTGTTGTTGGCGGTTCTTACCCAGGTGTTTTTAATTGTCGTGGTAACAATTCCCCCAATTGCTAATTATGTGGGTTCGCCGGTGGGAGTGGTTACCTTAATTGCCCTATTGGTGGCGCTAATTCCGACAACCATTGGCGGATTACTCAGTGCGATTGGTATCGCTGGGATGGATAGAGTTGCCCAGTTTAACGTAGTAGCCACATCGGGACGGGCAGTGGAAGCCTGTGGTGATGTGAATACCTTGGTTTTGGATAAAACTGGCACGATTACCCTGGGGAACCGCTTGGCGGAGGAGTTCATTCCCGTAAATGGTCACTCCGCTGTCGAGGTTGCCGATGTTGCATTAGCTGCCAGTATCTTTGATCAGACGCCGGAAGGCAAGTCGATTGTGAAACTGGCACATCAAATGGGTTCAGCTGTCACCTTTGACCGCAACGCGGCGGAAGGGGTGGAGTTTACGGCGAAAACTCGTATGAGTGGCACAAATCTCCCCAATGGAGACGAGATACGCAAAGGCGCTGTGGATGCGATTAAGGGATTTGTGCGGTCTCGGGGCGGTCAATTGACATCTGACTTAGATGAAGCTGACGAACGGGTTTCTCGCTTAGGAGGGACTCCCTTGGCGGTTGCCTGTGGTGAGGATATTTATGGCGTAATTTACCTCAAAGATATCATCAAACCCGGAATGCGCGATCGCTTTGACCAGTTGCGGCGCATGGGGGTTAAGAGTGTGATGCTGACTGGGGATAACCGAATTACTGCCTCTGTGATTGCCCAAGAAACCGGAGTGGATGACTTTATTGCCGAAGCGACACCGGAAGATAAAATCGCCGTGATTCAACGGGAACAAGCGGCGGGCAAATTGGTGGCGATGACAGGGGATGGGACGAATGACGCCCCAGCCTTGGCACAGGCAAATGTGGGATTAGCCATGAATTCCGGCACACAAGCGGCAAAGGAAGCGGCGAATATGGTGGATTTAGATTCTGATCCGACGAAGTTAATTGATTTGGTCACGATTGGCAAGCAGTTGTTGATTACGCGGGGGGCGTTAACCACCTTTTCTTTGGCAAATGATATCGCCAAATATTTTGCGATTATACCCGCCATGTTTGCGGCTGTTGGTATTGGCAGTCTCAATATTATGGGGTTAGCCAGCGCTCAATCTGCCATATTAGCGGCGCTGATTTACAATGCCTTGATTATTCCTGCCTTAATTCCTTTGGCATTAAAAGGTGTGAAGTTTAGACCCTTAAGTGCCAATCAATTGTTGCGACGAAATATCTTGATTTATGGGTTAGGAGGAATTGTTGCACCGTTTATCGGAATTAAAGGGATTGATTGGTTAATAGCAGCTGTGGGATTGGCGTAGAACAAAGATTTAACCAGGAGATAACAGATGAAACCAGGGAAGGATGTAAACGAAATTTTACCCAGAGACGTGAGTGAACTGATTGAGTTAGTCCAGGAACAGTGGCAAGGCAATCGCTTACCGATTCAACTCTTTCTACTGATGTGCTTAAATCTCGCGATCGCGCCAGCCGTCTATGCCACGACAGGGGATGAAATTACCCGCAAAGCGGCTTATGCGATCGGTATTTTGGGCATTGTCACGCTGGGACTAGCGGTGTATTTATTTGTGGTTATTTTTCAACCGGAGCGATTTTAATTATGTGGAAAGAACTTGTTGAAGAAATTCGCAGTAGAATAGTCAATTGGCGCATCAAGCGCCAGTGGCGGCATGTATGGTTAGAAAGGTATCAGAAAAAACACCAGAAAAAACAATCAAAGACATCTGAACCGAACCAGCCGAAGGAACTATGTAAATTCCCTTAACTTGCCTCAGAAATAGGGGGAGTATCTTACTCCCCTAACCTACCCTACCAACACGACCCATTCATCATTCAAAACCATGTCTGTCATTCGAGAAACGATTACCGGAATTCGTGCCACAGTAGTTTTGTGGATTTTGACTGCCTTAATTTATCCCTTTTTGATGATTTTTATCGGTCAAGTGTTTTTTCCCTATCAAGCCAATGGCAGTTTGATTACCAATAACCAAGGAGAGGTAATCGGTTCAGCGTTGATTGGTCAATCCTTCTCCTCTGCACAATATTTCTGGAGTCGTCCTAGTACCGTAAACTACTCTGAAGGAGAAGATGCGGCACCAACTGGTGTTTCTGGTGCGAGTAATTTAGCACCCAGTAATCCAGAATTAATCCTACGAATTCAGGAAACCATTGATCAACTTCAGGAAGCAGGAATTGAGCCAACGGCTGATTTAGTTTATGCCTCGGGTTCTGGCTTAGATCCGCATATTAGCATTGAGGCAGCCAGAAGACAAATTGAACGGGTTGCCCAGGCACGTTCCCTAGAAACCAATCAAGTTGAGACTCTCATTCGTCAATATACAGACGGTCGATTTCTCGGCATCTTTGGTGAACCCGGAGTAAATGTTTTAAGGCTAAATTTGGCACTTGATGCGCTGTAACGGGTTAAACCTTAAGGGAATAGTACGGAAGCCTATCACCTTTTTAGGTTCTGACTTTTCACAGTATGTGGTGCCTCTGTAGGGGCGGGTTTCACAACTATCTTTTTAGTTGTACCCAGATGTGACTAAACCCGCCCAGACGCTTCAAAAGCGCGTCTCTACAATAGTTTCTAGACTTCCCGTGCAAAGTGAGGTGTAGGTTGGGTTGAGGAACGAAACCCAACGAGAGCGAGTTAACTTGAAGGTTATGTGCAGAACTAACAGGTTCTCAATGGCACTGACTAACCAGTTTATAGAGCAATTTCAGCCTTTAATTGCTGACGATAACCTGCATTATGTCAGTGACAGTCATCCTCAATGAGTTGTGACTAAGTATTCCTACAGTATAGGTCATGAAACTGCGAACAAAAATTCTAGCGGGTTATGGTTCCACCTTACTATTAGTTATTCTCGTTTGTGGCTGGGGTGTGGTTAATCTTCGCCGTCTAGGTAAAGCGAGTGAAGCCATTCTCCGGGAAAACTACCGTAGCATTCTGGCAGCAGAAAATATGATTGATGCCATTGAACGACAGGATAGTGCGACGCTGTTAATTTTGCTGGGAGATAAGGAAAAGGGAACTGATCAGTTTTGGGCGAATGAAGTGGTATTTTTGCAGTGGCTGGGTAGAGCCAAGGACAATATCACGATTCCCGGAGAACAGCAGCTTATTCTCAGTCTTGAAACCCGCTACAAAACTTACATTAATGCAGTTTCAGAATTACAGAATCATAAATCAACTCAAACACCAATTCCTGTAGACTACTATTATGAAACTGTATTCCCCTTGTTTGAATCAGTACGCCAGAACTCTACCGAATTGCGAGAGTTAAATCAGCAAACCATGGTGTCTGCTTCAGAACGAACTCAGCGCCTCTCACATCAAGCCATTTGGTCAATGACGCTTACCGGAGGAACAGCAGCCGGTTTAGGTATGGAATAAATTACCTCTTATCACACACCAATAAAGGAGACGGAAACAATGAATAATGCCAACATTTTACTTGTAGATGATGAGAAAAATATTCGACTAACCATTGCTCAGTCATTAGACCCATTAGGCTATCAGGTGGCAACAGCAGACAATGGTGAGGATGCTCTATTACAGTTACAAGCCCAAGAATACGCTCTGATTCTATTAGACCTAAAAATGCCAGGAATGAATGGATTAGAAGTGCTGCGACGTGCTATCGAGATACATCCAGATATTAAAGTTATCATTATTTCCGCACATGGCACGATTGAAGATGCTGTTGAAGCAATGAAGCTCGGCGCTGTCGATTTTTTGCAAAAGCCGTTTACTCCTAAAGAACTGCGTGATCTTGTTTTCCAGGTTTTAGAGATTGAATCCTCTAGTACCAATGAATCATCTAGCTATAAAAAGGAAATAAATATTGCCAAAAAATGGCGGCGTAAACGGCAATTTAACAAAGCAATTGTCCATATTAAACAAGCCATTGGTTTAGATCCATCTCTACCCGATGCCTTTAATATGTTGGGTTAATTACAGGAAATTGAAGGCGAGTTATTGGAAGCGTTAAAAAATTACCGAGTTGCTCTAGACCTTGACCCCACCTACAAGCCTGCACAAGCGAACCTTAAACGAGCCACGCAATCCCCCAAAAGCCGTCCTCCGTTGAGTTAACGCCATGCGGAAATTGATTCTATTTTTGACTACCTCATTTCTAGTCAGATTTCTAATTTGGATTCCGCTGCGGTTTTTATTTCTCAGGCTCTTTGGATTCTACGTCGGGAGTTATCTGTTTAATTTTTTTGGAGGTCTCCTATTTCTCTATTTTTTAGAGCGGCTTTTTGTCCTTTTCCGAGAAGATGATGGGCGAGGTCTAATTGGCGTGTTTATACCGGAATGGATAGAACAACCTGTTGCTAAGATGTTTTGGCAAATCACTCGACCTGTGCGAAAAAAATGGTTTATTTATAAACACGGCTATTCTCCACAAGTTCAACCTAAAAAAGAACCCGTTCAAAAATAAAGTGTTGGTCACTTGTAAAATAGACATCCCTAATTAGAATGCTCCTACCGACTTACCTAGCTCAAGTCTTACCCGGACCGATTACTGACCCCGTAGCCGTTTTCCTCACCATTTTGGCGATTATGTTAGTCGCTCCCCTGCTATTTGAGCGATTGCAACTCCCTGGTATTGTGGGGTTAATCCTGGCTGGTGTGGTGGTTGGACCTCATGTTCTGGGTCTGCTGGAACGTGACAGTACAATTGTTCTATTAGGAACCGTCGGTTCACTTTCCGAAGACTACTTTATAAGTTAATTTCTACGTTTTGACCCGCGATGATTAATAAAGACGAACTCACCCATTCATCCGCTTCCCCTGAATCTTTTGAACCCCCTACCAGCCGTCGCGGAAAACACCGTCTGTATATCGGTATGGCACCGGGCGTGGGTAAAACCTATCGAATGTTACAAGAAGCGCATCGACTTAGAGAAGAAGGAATTGATGTCGTTATTGGGTTATTAGAAACTCACGGACGCCAGGAGACAGCAGCCGCCGCTGAGGGACTAGAAATGGTTCCCCGTTTATCTATATGTCGAGGAAACACAACGCTTACGGAAATGGACACCAATACAATTCTGGCGCGTCAACCGCAACTGGTATTAGATGAACTCGCCCATACGAATATAAAGGGTTTGCCTAGAGAAAAACGTTATCAAGATGTTGAAGTTATTTTAGATGCCGGGATTGATGCTTTTTCTACCGTTAATATCCAACATTTAGAAAGTCTCAACGATTTAGTTGCCAAAATTACCGGGGTTGTCGTGCGAGAACGAATACCCGATCGCCTCTTGGATGAAGCCGACGAAGTGGTTATTGTCGATGTCACGCCAGAAACTTTAGAAGAAAGATTAATCGAAGGGAAAATTTACGCCCCTGAAAAAATAGAACAATCTCTACAGAATTTCTTCCAACGCCGAAACCTACTCTCCTTACGAGAATTGGCACTGCGGGAAGTGGCTGACAACTTGGAAGCCGTGGCTGAAAAGTCTACCCTAACAGGCAAATTTTACAGCGTTCACGAACGGGTGTTAGTTTGTGTCTCAACCTATCCTAATTCAGCTCAACTGCTACGACGGGGGGCGCGGTTAGCGACTATCATGCGAGCCCGTTTATATGGATTATTTGTGGCTCACCCGGAACAGTTTCTCACCAAAGATGAAATCCTCTATATAGAAATGTGTGAGCATTTTTGTCAGGAATTTGGGGGTGAATTTTTACACGTCACCAGCACCAATATTCCCAACGCGATCGCCAAAGTAGCACATAACTACCACATTACTCAAGTAGTGGTGGGACAAACTCATAAATCCCGATGGCAGTTAGCGTTACGAGGTTCTCCTGTGAAGCAGTTGCTGCGGTATCTCAAGGATGTTGACTTGCACATCATTGCCACCTAGCTGAATGGGAGTATCACTAAGGCATGACGAAAGTTTTTGATCATCGGGCGTGCAAGCAGGGGAATCAGGGGAAGCTGGCTAGATTTAGAGCAAGGATGAAGGCAAACCTGGGTTTTCTGCTTCATCCTTGCTGTTTTTCCCGGTAAATTCTTAGCCAGAGGGAACATTCAAGCCACATTTTCGATCATAATTTAGCAAGGAGAGAAAAAGTCTCCTGAGTTTGTACTGCGATACTATCGACCTTTTGTAGAAAGAAGCACTGCCATGGTTCAATACTCCATTAGTGCCACCAACAATCCCAAAAAACCGATCAAACTGTGCATCTGGGAATCGGCTGTGCGGACTGACTCTCGCGTTCGCCCCTTTCACTTCAAAGCGAATTATAGCTGTGAGACTCTACCCGAAGCCATGGAAATTCTTCGACAAGTTGAGACGGAGTCCCAACAATACGAGGCGGTTGCCTAATGAACCAAAGGACAAATGACCAAAAGGCGTTTCAAAGGGTTTTCCCAGAGACATTCGACTGGCAAAGCTGGCATCAATTTGCCAATTGGAACTTTTACCGAGAAAAGGATTACCTTTACCTTTTTCTAGTCAATAACGCCTGAACAGACTCCCACCTATTGCATCTAATCTTGTATCGAGGACGATTCATGGTCAATCATTTAACCAGTCGCCCACTTCTTATTGCAGGTTTACTTGTCGTCTTCATTGCGCTTGCACCCATTGTCGTGCTGTTCACCCAATCACCCACTTATCTCTCCCCAGCGCAACTGCTGAGTGATCCGTTTCTACAATTGCCCACTGACACCTCTGTGCGCGTGGTTTGGTTTACAGAATTTGCGGGAACCCGTCATAGTGTAGCTTATGGAAAAGGACTCAAAAGGATTGCGATCGCGAATACCACCAAACTCAGTCGTAGCCGGGAAGACCAAAAATCCCGTGTTGGTGAGCAAACCGAAGATGCTCAAGTTTACCAAAAACCGACACTAAGGGATATCTGGCGACATGAAGCCGAGGTAACGGAACTCACTCCCGGTACAAGAGTTCCCTATCAAGTAACCAGCGTGCGGAATGATGGACAAATCATCAAGAGTAACCCATTTACCTTAGCCGCTGCACCTCCCCCTGATACCCCCCTAAAAATTCTGCTCACCTCAGATCACCAACTCATGCCCATGACAGCCGCCAATTTACAAAAGGTAGCAGAAACTGTGGGTAAAGTGGATGCCATTTTTCTAGCCGGAGACTTAGTAAATATTCCCGATCGCGCTTCCGAATGGTTTGATGATAATCGCGGCGGTGCTTTCTTTCCCGCGCTTCAGGGACATGCTCATTATCAACTGGAGAAGAATAACATTACTACCCGCTACACTGGAGGTGAGTTAATTCAACATGCTCCTCTGTTTCCCGCCACGGGAAATCATGAGGTCATGGGACGATTTTCTACAGATAGCGGATTAAATGACCAGTTCAATGACCCGATTCCTCGCCAAGTTGCCGCAGAAATCTATCAACAAATGTCCGCTCAGTTAAACTCTAATAACCCTCTCATTTGGCTCAAATATCATTCATTTAATACCGATACCTACAACGAAATTTTTACGCTACCGGGAAAAGAGAACTATTACGCCATTACCTTTGGTGATATTCATCTAATTTCCCTGTATATTACTAATATCTGGAGAACGCCCAGCCTCAAACCCAATGCCAAAGGACGGTATCGGGAACGGGAAGCCGATTTAAATGATCCCACGGCTTGGGGATATGGACAGCATATTTTTGAACCGATTAAACGGGGAAGTCCTCAGTATAACTGGCTCCAGGCTGAACTCAACAGTCCAGAATTCCAACAAGCCAAATACAAAATCGTCATGTTTCACCATCCGCCCCATTCCTTAGGCGACAATATTGTCCCGCCTTATACTGACCCCGTACAAACTATTGAACGGGATAGAAAGGGAACAATTACGGCGGTGCGTTATGACTATCCCCCCCAAGCCGATTATATTATTCGGGATGTGATACCCTTACTCGAAACCGCAGGTGTACAACTGGTTTTATATGGACATTCCCATCTTTGGAATCGCTTTGTGAATCCTCAGGGAATCCATTTTCTGGAATCATCCAATGTGGGGAATACTTACGGGGCTTACCTGAGTGAAAAACAGCGCCAAGTGCCAGAGGGAAAAGATTACGCGGCGACAGGTGATCCCAGTGGATTAGAGCCAATTCTGCCAACGATTGCACCATTACGCGGGGAGGATAATCAACCCTTACCGTATATTTCCAGTAACGATATCACCGTATTTAGCATCTTAGACACCAGCACAGGAATCGTCAGCAGTTATCGCTTTGATACCACGAAACCAGACTCAGACGTAATTAAGTTTGATGAATTTCAAATCACTCAACCGAAGCAGAAAACCCAGGTTCGTAGTCAGGGCTTTAGCCTAACCAAGTCAGTAATCCCATCATTATCGTTAAATGATCCCTAAAGAACTTGTTTGCCACTCATAAGCTGTGAAATAGAGGCTCTCTAAATCGAGTAAAATAGTCTGAGTTGTCCTGTTTGAGGGAAAATAAGGATATGGCAGATAAAATTAGTTGAGAGGCTGTAGACAACCTATGGCATTTACCGACTTCAAATCCCTGGCTCAAGTTCAACAAGAATACAATATCAAGTATTCAGAGGAAACCTTTATTTCATATATTAACTTGAAACCTTCAGATGATTTCTGTAACGAATTTGAATTTAACCTAGAAAATATAGATGTTTTTACATCTGAAGCCTCTCGCTGTGAGAATGTCATTTATCCAATCTTGAGAGAAGTCTATAAAAGCTTTGTTGATCAATACACACTCTGGAGTCATAAGTCCATTACTTATGATCATAAACTCACAGGCACACCTGATTATTTAATATCAACAAAATCAGAACTCGGAAAAACAATACTGGGTTTACCGCTTGTCGTGGTTGTTGAAGCCAAACAGAATAACTTTATTGAAGGGTGGGGTCAATGCCTTGCGGAGTTAATTGCCGCACAGAAGATGAACCAGAATGAAACACAACCTGTCTATGGCATTGTTACCGATGGAGAATTATGGCAACTGGGGCGGCTGGTGAGGGATGTTTTTACGAAAGAGAAAACCAGAATAGCGATTACAGATTTAGATAAATTATTTGGCGCGATCGGGTTTTTGCTAGCTGACTTTAAAAGGCTAGAGATTAGCTGATCAAAACTGTGATAGATTTTGCTGATCGTATTGATTTCAACAAGTGCTACCGCCAATTGCTTAGGCGAGAAATTGAATTAAACTCACAGGAATTCAGTTACCGTTGTGGTGGGCAAGAGCAACGAACAATAATATAAGGGTGGGTTGGTTTATAACTCTTGCCCACCCTACCTAAAATCTGTGGAAACCTGCGTAGACAGGTTTTGTGTGTGTAGCTGCGGTTTCAACCGCACTGTTGAGAATTGGACTTACACATTAAACCGAAATAGCATCACATCGCCTTCTTGTACCACATACTCTTTCCCTTCCGCCCGCACTAATCCTTTGTCCTTCGCCGCATTCATTGAACCAGACGCAACTAAATCATCATAAGCAACCGTTTCCGCCCGAATAAAACCCCGCTCAAAATCAGTGTGAATCGTACCAGCCGCTTGGGGGGCTTTCATTCCGGCTGTAATCGTCCAAGCCCGGGTTTCTTTGGGTCCGGTGGTTAAAAAGGTGCGTAATCCTAACAAGTTGTATGTAGCCCGAATTAAGGATTTTAAGCCCCCTTCTTCCACACCTAACGACTCCAAGAAATCCCCCCGTTCATCTTCGGGTAACTCAACTAATTCTGACTCGACTTGCGCCGAAACCACTACGACTTCCGCTGTCTCAGCCGTGGCTACTTGTCGCACTTGTTCCACCCATTCATTCCCACTGGCTAAATCATCTTCTGACACATTCGCCGCATAAATAATCGGTTTCGCACTGAGTAATCCTAACGGCTTCACCGCCTCGGCTTCGTCTTCGGTTAAACTAATATTTCGCGCCGATTTACCTTGATTCAATCCCGCACTCAACTTCTCCAAGGCTTCCAGTTCCAACTGCGCCTCTTTACTCGTCCGCGCCTGCTTGCGGGTGCGTTCCATGCGGCGTTCTACTTGGGCTAAATCCGCTAACGCAAGTTCCAGATTAATTACGTCAATGTCGCGCACTGGATCAACGGAACCGGAAACATGGATAATATTTTCATCATCAAAACAGCGCACAACATGAACAATGGCATCCACTTCTCGGATATTGGCTAAAAATTGGTTCCCGAGTCCCTCGCCTTTACTCGCCCCCTTCACCAATCCAGCAATATCGACAAACTCAATCCGAGTTGGCACAATTTGCTCAGAGGTGGAAATCTTCGCCAGCACAGACAACCGTTGATCGGGTACAGCGACAACCCCGACATTCGGCTCAATCGTGCAGAAGGGGAAATTCGCCGCATCTGCTTTCGCATTGGCGACGAGGGCGTTAAATAGAGTAGATTTGCCTACGTTGGGTAATCCCACAATTCCGGCTCTTAACATGTCAGCGCAATTTGGAAACGATTTAAGGAGTTCTAAACGTGGTTAAAATTATCGGTCGTAAACCTTTGGGTACTCAACCAGTCTATGACATTGGCGTCGAGCGCGACCATAATTTTCTGCTGGCGAATGGTTCGGTGGCGTCCAATTGCTTTAACAAGTCCCACTCCACGGCTTATGGCTATGTTACCTATCAGACGGCTTATCTGAAAGCCAATTATCCGGTGGAGTACATGACAGCGCTGCTAACCGCCAGTAGTGGGAATCAGGATAAGGTGCAGAAGTACATCGCCACCTGTACCACCATGGGCATCGATGTCTTGCAGCCGGATATTAACCGATCGCAGGTTGATTTTACCCCAGTCTCTGGCAAAATCTTATTTGGATTCTCGGCAATCCGGAATTTGGGCGAGGGGGCGATTGATAATATTCTCAAGGAACGGGAAGCGGGAGGAGAGTTTCAGTCATTAGCCGATTTTTGCGATCGCGTGGATTTGCGGGTGGTGAATCGTCGCGCCTTGGAATCCCTAATTTACTCTGGGGCATTCGATAGCCTAGAACATAATCGCAAACAACTGATTCACGATTTAGAGGTGCTGATTAGTTGGGCGCAAGATCGGGCTAAGGATCGAGAGAGTGGTCAAATCAATATTTTTGATGTCTTAGGAAACAAGGATAATAACGACAGTGATGGGAATGAGGCATGGAAAGCCGCCCCAACAACCCCGAAGATTGAGGATTTCTCGGCTCAAGAAAAGCTACAGCAAGAAAAAGAATTACTCGGCTTCTATGTCTCGGATCACCCCCTAAAATCCGTGCGTCCAGTCGCCAATCAGGTGCTGACTCCGATCAACCTCAACGAATTAGGCGATCAAAGCAAACGCAGCATCCTGAGTGCCATTGTCATGCTGACTGAGGTCAAATTTCACAATACCAAAACAAGTGGCGAGCGCATGGCATTTGTGCAAATGGAAGACCTCACAAGTCAAGCCGATGGTGTTATTTTTCCGAAAACCTTTGAGCGGATTAGTTCCTTAATTGAAAAAGATGCCCGTCTAATTGTTTGGGGTAAGGCGGATGAACGAGATGAGAAAATTCAGATGATTATTGAAGACGTCGAACCCATTGAAACGGCACAAATGATTATCGTGGAACTAACCCCCCAGAGCGTGGACACAGCCACCTTGAAACGTCTCCAATCGATTTTGCAAGAACAATCTGGGGAGAGGAAACCGCAAAAAGTGCCAGTTATCGCTAGAGTTGGGGCGTTAAATCAGAGCCAATTTGTGCGCTTTGATCCTAAATACTGGGTACAAGATTATGAAGGTATGGTTGACAGGCTGAAGTCGGCGGGATTTCAAGCTCGCACCAAGGCGTTGGCGGAAAATCAGTAGGGGATGCGATGCGATCGCCTCCATCGCCCCCAGGTCAAGATAATAGGTCAAGATAATCTGTAGGGGCGGGTTTAGGAACTAACCTATCGGCACATAACCGATAAAAGTTGTTCAAAACCCGCCCTTTCCTAGTGCATCCTGGCAGAAATAACTGAACAGCTAACATCTCCCCTAGCTCCCCCAACTCCCCTAGCTCCCTCTGCTCCCCCTGCTTCATCGTATCTACAAAGCTGCTCAAGTATAGCAGTAGACACATCGATGAGACACCACTAGAATCACTCTCAATTTCTACAAAAGCTGAATCTTTGCCATCTGGGAAATGACAAAATTAAGCAACATTGGCGGGTTCGACTTGCGCCAAAAACTGGAACGCTTTAGCAATATAAGTCGCACATTGTTTAGGAGACGTATCATAAAAAGCACGCCAAGCGGCTGCCTTATATTCGTCATACTTATCGGCTCGTTCTGGATATCGCTCCAACCAGCCTAACCGCACAGCATGACCAATTAAAACATCCAGGACAATGTATTCTTCAATTTCCAACTCTGGATTTCGTTCCAATATCGTGGCTAATTCCACAAGTGCCTCAATATTCACCTGTCGATAGGTGGGGACTTGAATTTTATTCAGTATGAGGTTCAGATTTAATCAGAATACTTAAGTAAATCAGGAGTTCTTGAGTCAAAACGCGATCGCGAATATCCTCTCGACAAAATTCGTCAATTTTTGCCCGGAGTTCCAGATGAGACATTGGGTTTTTAATCAGAGAAGCCTCACTGTAGGCTTTCCCAACCGTTATCTGTTTCCCGCGCACCAAAATATCCGTCACCGCATCGGACAAACTAATTTCGACTTTATTCAGTAACCCCGCGGCTTGACGAATCACACCCCAGTAGGGAGAGGCTCCTTCACTACTGGCTCTTATATACACTTCATTCAGCAAATCCGCCACCGTCACCGATCGTTTAGGTTGACCAAACCCTGTATCAAAATCCAGTCCCCGCAAGTTTTTCAGGGTGCGTAATAATTCAATTTGCTCATAAAGATTTTCTGAATGCCGTAAACTATCGAGCAAGAGTTGGAGATTCGTTTCGCATTCCAGCAGGAATTCCTGCGTATGACTTAACGGACCATTTTTTCGTGGACTATTTCTCAGGTAATAATCAGGAGGAGCCGCATCTTGAACCGCAGAGTCGGTAAACTCAAACCCTTGCAGCAGATCAATGCGTTCAACGCCTGCTGTGAGCATTAACTGATTTAAACGCCCTAACTTCACCCGCACTCCATTACAGAATCCCTCTTGTAATTCCCGGATTAATTCCAGTAAAGCTGAACCTTGAAGTTGCTCTTGTCCCAGGTGATTAGTTTCCTCTCCTGTCTGCACCATCTGATGCGTTAATAATAATGTCACCGTCGGACGTCCCAACTCACCCCAGTGGCGTTGAATATAAGCCAGTTCACTTTTAATTTGAGCCACCAGGAAATGATAATCCAGGGTTAAATAAAACTGTTGCTGGTCTAAAAACGCTGGCAAAAATACAATCGTTTCTTGCCCGAAGCGAAAAATACGAGATGTGGTCAAACTTCGTAGGCGTCGAATCGGGCGTCCAGTTAATCCCAAAGAGTCACACCGTCCAATTTGGGCATACAATCGGGATAGATCAGTCGCCTGACGCACTTGCACGGGATCGACTTGTTTGGGGGTCTGTGTGGCAATCCCATAAGCTGCCAGTTGCGCCTGTAATGCTTCATCCTCTGCTAACAGGGCAATTTGTACCACCGGATCTTGGTGACGCCCTACGCAAAAATGACGCCCTAAGGGGTCAACATCTCCCCGCGTAATTAATCCGTCATGAAGCATTTGGGCAAGCAGATACAAACTCTGCGCCCAGACAAGCGGCAAATTTTCATTGGGTTGGCGATTTTGGGAACGGGGAGAAGCGCGTTCGGCTTCAATTTTGTCCTCAGGCACGTAATACACTTCCGGTAATAAGCGCATCCCATCTCGCTCAACCAGCAATGTATCCAAACGCCCCAGATAATTCCGCGCCCGTTCAATGTCTCCCCGGAACCAGCCATCTAGGGCTAAGTATGTAAAAAATAGGGGCCACTCGCATTCAATATGTTCAAATTGTTGCAGTTCCCAGGGTTCATAATGCAAGCGGGTGGTATCTTCGAGTACCGTTTGATGTCCATCTCGCAGGAACCGCTTACACCCGTAGAGTCCTTGTAATTTATCGACAATCTTTTGACGAGTTCTATCCAGCAGTTCCACGTCTTCGATGGCAAATGCCGGGAAGCCGATTATACTTAACAATGCCGCATCGGTTTCTTTGGAACTCGATTCCCGTGGTAATAGGGATTCTAACGTAATCCGCGATCGGGCAATTTCATCGGGAAGAACGTGGATGACGGAGGCTTGAGATCCCCGCACGCCAAATAAATCGAGTCCGTTAATCGCCTCTAATGCGGCTTTTGCCATGCCAACGGAACTGGCGTTGAGTTCAGGATTCCCGTGATTAACTTTATTTCCCCGTTCCCAAATTCCGTAATCCGGTGTCCGATAGGTACGACCAATGTAATACACCAGATTCTGAATGAAATGCACTTCAGCAATGGTGTAAACAATGTGTAACCCCGATGCGGTCATCTGAGCCAGCATCAACAGGAATAGGGAGGTAGCATCGAGCTGCAAATGACCCCACTCATCATCCCCCACAACCACATCACCAGTGCTGGTATCGTACTTGGCGTGCAGTGCGTCTAGCAGAGATTGGTTGTCTTTGAACCGTTCCACTTTGGCGGCTTGCCGCATCATACAAAACAGCAGCCCCCGCATCAGTTTGACCACACTTTGTTCCAGTTCAAAGGTGCGCCCACTATCGGCGTCAAGTTTGCGGTACGCTAAGGCTAATCCCCAAACCGCCAAAATGCTGTAAACGTTATCCCTAACCCAGGCATCGGTGTAGTCACCATGGGCATTCACTGCTGTACTGGCGGGTAATAATCCGGTAATTGGATTTTGGCGATCAATAATAACGCGAATCTGTTGGTAGTAATTGTCGAGTCTAGCTGGCTGTTGAGCTGCGATGATAGACATCCCTTAATCAAACTTGATATAAAATTTATTTTTCCAGGGTCGTTAGTGAGAGTTCATGAGTTAATTGTTCTTAGCATTCCGGAGATAATATTCATCTATCTTTACCGTCACCTTGACCCACTTCTTGTCGTTTTGCCAACAATTCGTTACATTAATTTACATAATGTAACCAAAACAACGAAGTTATGCATCGTACAGACTTAAGTAATGGGGAAAGAATAGCTGGGTGTTCAACTCGATGAACCCCAGCTTTCTGGTCTTGTCCTAGCGGATATATTCCTTGAGAATACTGTTGCGATTAGGATGGCGTAGTTTCCGCAGGGCTTTTGCCTCGATTTGGCGAATGCGTTCGCGGGTCACGTTAAAGATTTGACCGATTTCTTCTAGGGTTTTCATCCGTCCGTCATCTAACCCGTAGCGCAAGCGGAGTACATCTCGTTCGCGGGGGCTTAAGGTATCCAGAACGCTTTCTAAGTCTTCCCGCAGCAGATTTTTGGATACTTGGTCTTCTGGCGTTTCACCATCGGCTTCGATAAAGTCACCCAGGCGAGAGTCTTCTTCTTTACCAATTGGTGTTTCCAGGGAGATGGGAAGTTGGGCAGATTTGGCAATAAATCGCAGCTTCTCGATGGTCATTTCCATGCGATCGGCAATTTCTTCTTCCGTGGGTTTGCGACCCAATTCTTGAGAGAGGATTTTGGTGGTCTTTTTGATCCGGGAGATGGTTTCGTAGAGGTGAACGGGGAGGCGAATGGTACGGGATTGATCCGCGATCGCACGAGTGATTGCTTGTCGAATCCACCATGTCGCGTAGGTGGAGAATTTGTATCCTTTCTCGTGGTCGAACTTTTCCGCCGCCCGGATCAGTCCTAAAGATCCTTCTTGAATCAGGTCTTGAAACGACAGACCCCGATTCATATATTTCTTGGCAATGGACACAACTAGACGCAGGTTAGACTGCACCATTTTCTCTTTTGCCCGCCGACCCAGGAAAAGGCGTTTGCGAAAGGCGGGAAGTTCCATGTTGACTGAACTCGCCCATTCTCCTTCCTTCGGTTCTCGCTCGAGCTGATCATACAAGCGATCGCGAATACGTTCTAACTCTAACAAGTCAGCAATTTTACGTGCCAGTTCAATTTCTTCATCAGCCCGTAATAGCCGAATTCGACCAATTTCTTGTAGGTAGAGGCGAATGGAATCTTCGGTATAGTGCTTCTTTTTCGCTTGTGTGCGACGGCGGGTAGAACGCACCTTACCAGGCTTAGCATCTTCCTCCTCCGGTTCTGGTTGAACGGCTTCCGAGTTCACGTCCGCCAGATCATTTTGAGTGGCTTCATCCTCCAGCAAGAATTCAAACTCGCTTTGAGGCTGAGAAATTGTTGCAAGTACGTCGTGTGCCTGGGTCATGCCTTTTTCCTCATGCTCCTTCAGTTAAATACCAGTAGATGTCTAATAATCTACTTAAAAGTTTAGCCAGCGATTTCATCTTACCTTTTGCATTCTAATCGGTTATTGAATTTTTGAGCCTGATAAACTCAGATGAAATTTATTCCTCTTAACTCAATAGGGATATGAATGCCTGGTCAAGTAATTTTCCATCCTGGCGGCTGTTGAGACTTTTTGATTCTAGCTTTAATTCAAAAAACTTGTTCGCGCTTTTGGTCAACTTAGATGGGCTGATAATCTTCAGCGCTTAAGAGCTTTTGCGCGAAATAGAAATGAATATTTGCCTAAAGAATGAAACCATTATAGATTGTCTTTCCTCGATTTGCATGGCTAGATGAATTGAGGGACTAAGTCTAACTTGATGGAAGTATGCGAATAGAGTTGTAAGCTTTACTGTTACGCTGGGGAAAGCCATCGAAACTGAATCCATCTGCTTGATGTCTCCCGGTTAGGTCAATCCTTCTTTAATGTACTCTGGGACTAGACTGGTTCGTCCCGGACAAATCGCTGAAATGTGATCAGCCATTTTAATGAAGTTAGCTGACACTTCAACAGCCTTAGTTTCTCTAGAGTTCATGAAACACCCTATTTTAGTACAAACGTTCTGTATTGAGAGGATTCTTCTTCTTTGACTACGTTAGCGAAGTTCGGCGTACATGCAACAAATTTTTTGAGGGTAGAGGTAATGCATAAGTCACGAAGGCTCGATGGTGTGTAAAACATTTGTTTTAGCACACAATAGGAGTAGTTGTGTTGAAAATCTGAAGAAAATTTGCCGAGATGGTTACAATACGTAACGCTTGTGTCATCTTATGTAAACTGGCAGTCGGAGATGGAGACAAGACAGAGGGCAGAGGGCAGATGGCAGAAGGGCAAGATCAAGGTGGCAAGGTAAAAGGGAATGATCAGTGTTTAGACGAACAAGACAAGATATCAGCAGCCACTGCGCCTCTACCTCCCTGGTTATTTTCCCTAAGATTTAACTCTATATATAGTTGTAATAATCCCAGTTTTTGGCTTATGGTACTCTACCGATAGCGTTAACGCCAACTTAGTTAACAGCAAAAATGCCTGATTTGAGTTGCCATAGTTGATCAATGGTCACAAAATTATATCCTTGATCCAGTAGAGTTGGGATTAAGCTGGCTGTAGTTTGTGTCACATCTTCTCCTCCACAGTAACCATCATGCAAGACCAGGAGTGATCCATTCTGTACTTGCTGTAGGACTCGCCGGACAACGACTGAAGTCCCCGGACGTACCCAATCTTCTGGTACAACACTCCACATCACAGGTCGGTAATGCCATTGGTGTAATAATCTGAGAGTTTGGGGAGTAAACAAACCATTCGGGGGGCGAACATCCCGCAGGCGATCGGAGTTCAGTCCACAAGCTTGAGTAATTGTTGCTTGGGTTTTTTCTAAACTTTGCTTGAGCGTATCTGGTGTCAGCAAGGGGAAAGAGTGGTGATGATAGCCGTGCAATCCAATCCAATGACCCTTGGCATAGACCTCACGGGCAACGTTTGGTGCCGATTTGACGCAAGTACCTAACCAGAAAAAGCTGGCTTTTATATCGTAGCGTTCTAGAACGTGCAGAAGTTGGGGGGTGTACTGGGGGTGAGGACCATCATCAAACGTAAGGGCAATGGTTCGTGACTGGGGTGAACCTGACCAAAGGCAATGGGGAAAGGTTGTTTTCAGAATTGGGTATAAAAGGGGATAGAGTGGGGCAAACTGCATAGGGTAGGAGGGGGAGCAGGGGGAGATGGGAATACAGCCGATTCTGTAGGGGCGGGTTTTACCCATAACGTTTTGGCACAAACCGATAACTGAACTAAACCCGCCCTTGTCCGGATTCAGGGGACTCAACACTCAAAACTTAAGTCATCCAGGGTCAATTGACCGTCAAAGGCATAGAATGTAATGCGAGAGATATTCGGCGCATTAATCTGTAGCTGGGTATTGGGAGGTGTAGATGAATCTGATCCAGCTAAATTGGGTTGAGTCGTCACTTGATCAATAAGCATACCCTGGGAGTCGTAAGCAGACATGATCGTTCGCTGGGAACTGGTGACGTAGCAGCAGAACCGAGCAATCGGCTGCAAAAATGTTGCTTCTAGCCAACCGCTTTTAGGTGCCGCCATGAGTACGATTGTACCAGAGCGGGGAGGATAGGCAGGGTTTGATGGCTGTAGAGCGATCGCGTTTTTAAATGTCACTCCCAACTGATGAAATTGATGCTCTACCACTTCAAAACAGGTTAAAGCTTCCAAATTAAGGCAGACACTCTTCGGTCTTATCACGAGTAAACTCGACTCATATTCAGCTATATCCCAGCCAGGAGAAGCGATCGCCCCTTGCGACTTGATGAAGTTATCATCTATAATTTCCTGTAACTGTAAATTGCATTGCATTGTTATAACAAATTTTAAACAATAAATAAATTGATCAGATCGAACACCGGAAAGCTTATAACTCTATAAGCCGAGAAAAAATGTCAAGTTTTAGGTTTCAAGCACCGCTCAAATATCCGGCTCTCAAAATCACCCGATATCTCCGCTCTGCTGGCAAATCAAGTCTACAGGCTGGTTATACTCAAATTGAAACTCAGCCGCAATGATGCTCCCTGGAACCGTCTCACTCAAAACTACAAGTGTTTTTTAGGTGATTACTGATATGAGTTTGTACCCTTTTGTGTGTAAACGTCCACTCACATAAAATCCTCCGATGAAATAATATTGAGAAAAGTTCCCTCAGTTCAAAACTTATGATTTTAACGCCTTTCTCAAAGATTGACTCACGTTGACCTAGGATTCCGGGTTAAGGGAATCAACTTAAAGTCAGAGGCTCTCGACCCTAGAATCAGGGATGATAGCAATAGCGATAAGGTTGAGATATGATTGAACCCAACGGTTTTAAACAGCACTCCTTAGTGACCTCACTGGGACGCATGACATACTACACGGCTGACGACATGCCGTGGCAAACCCCAGAAACCCCTGAGCCAGAAGAACGACCAACATTAGTCTTTTTGCATGGCTTTGGGGGCGGGTCATCAGCCTATGAGTGGTCAAAGGTCTATCCGGCATTTGCCAGTGAGTATCGAATTTTAGCCCCTGATCTCATCGGTTGGGGTCGTTCAGAGCATCCTGAACGCAATTATCAGATTGATGACTACATCACCACGATTAATGAATTCCTAGAGCAAACCTGTCCTCAAGGAACACCAGTGATTGCTTCGTCTCTAACCGCCGCTTTGACAATCCGAGCCGCGATCGCGCGTCCTGAACTGTATAAGTCTCTGATTCTCACCACTCCATCAGGACTCTCTGATTTCGGGGAAGACTACACACGTAGCTTTTTTGCTCAGTTAATCAGCACACCGATTCTGGATCGCATCCTCTACAGCACTGGCGTCGCCACTGAAGGCGGTATCCGCAGTTTCTTAGAAACCCGGCAATTTGCTCGTTCGAGCCGAATTTACTCAGAAATCGTGGATGCTTATTTAGCCTCAGCTCAACAACCCAATGCTGAATATGCAGCGCTGTCGTTTGTGCGGGGAGACTTGTGCTTTGACTTATCCCTGTACATTACTCAACTGACCACTCCCACAGCAATTATCTGGGGACAAAAATCGGAATTTACCAGCCCAGAAATCGGCAAACGACTGGCGGCTCTCAATCCGAAAGCCGTTCAAGTCTTTCAAACCCTTGAGGATGTTGGATTGACTCCTCAGCTCGAATTACCAGCCGTCACAATTGGCTTAATCCGAAAGTATTTGAAGATGCTGAATTCAGAGGAAACGATAGGCGATTAAGAGTTTGTCATTGGTCATTTGTCATTGGTCATTTGTCATTTGGTAACATTTTTCCCTAAAGCTAAACCTGCCTGTCAAAGCATTTTCAAGAATCAAGAAACAGTTGTTTATCCTGTTCTCTCTTACCTGTTCGGGAGCATTGCAATTTGGCACGTTCGCTGTTTTAAAGGTGCTGAAACCATTGCAGTGTAGTGACTTTTGGGAATGCTTTAACGGGATGCTCCCACCTGTTCCCTGTTCCCTATGACACACCGAGCGGAGCCGAGGTGTTCCCTGTTCCCTTTCATTCAACCCTGACATCAATCACGCTAGCGTTGAAATTGTAATCCTTACCCTCTAATTCCACAGGCGTTCCAATTTTAAGCTTGCTATTTCCCAGAACTGGGCCATCGTTGGTAATAGTGGCTTGACCACCGAGGGTCATTAGTATATCAGTGCTAAAGGTGTCAGGTCTGGGATCGGGTAGTGCTTTAGCCGAGCCATCGGGTTGAGGTACAATAACCAGTCTTGGCAATTCTTTTACCGATATGATGTCTACCTGACCAGAGGGTTGATGGCGAATAACGATATTTGTTTTCTTTTCTTCTCTAAATTGAGACATCAAATCCTCTGGCTTACGCACGCTCAAACCTCGAACAATCAAATCAACTTCAACAGATTTTTTGGCGCTGCTTCCAGGTATCTGGGCGACGGAACCTGTACCCGGAATGACAAAGATTCCCACAATCACTAATAAAATGACCAAGGCAGCCCCTAGATCAAGAATGCTGATTTTACCAAAAAGACGACCTTTAGAATCCAACATAGTCATAAATCCTTACGATTAGTAGTTTTTAACTCTCGTTTTAACATCAGCAGAAGACTCAGTTATGCTGTCCTGAGTTAAATTACTATGGCAGCAACAATAGAATCAGTATAACCTGTGGAAAGCTTAGGAGTTTAAAACCGCTACCGCGCATTCCTCTCCGGTCTCGCATACACGGAGTTTCCTGCGACGGAGGCATTATTATGAGGATTCTTATGCTAGGCACAACGGCAGTCTCCAAAGGCTACTGAGCTTTACTGGCGTCTTCAGCGTGTGGGAGGTAAGCGATCGCGTCGTTCGTAGTAGGCACTTTAGTGCCATAAACCTGACGGGGTGATACGCTACTTGGAAAGTAGATAGTCTACACGGTATAAGGTAGTAATAATAAGGCTTTGGCTTTGTTGTCAGTCCATGAGAGATCAGCGCTAAAGCGCTTACTACAAACTCTAAAGTTGACGCTATGGATCAGTCTCCCTCATCCGCTTTACCGAAGCCAGAGATTAAAACGCTGCGTTTTACCACCAAGTTTACCTATGGAGTGGGTGAGTTATCAGCCGCGATTCCTGGCAATATTTTATCCTTTTTCTTCTTGTTTTTTCTCACGAATATCGCTGGACTTAGTGCGAGTAAAGCGGGTACTGTGATGCTGATTAGCAAAGCCTGGGATGCGATTAATGATC